>JAOZIG010000496.1 GCA_026014515.1 Candidatus Bathyarchaeota archaeon
TAAAACACCCAAGGCACCCATAACCGCTCCCAGCCCAAGATAACCCCACCTAAGCAAAGATACGCCACCCACAAGCGCCCCGATAACACCCCCCAGATTAAACGAAGCCGTACCCAGAGACATCATCGAACCCCGATACGTCTTCTCCTGAATCAAACCAAGGGCACCAGATGTAGCCAGCCATATACCAGTCAGGAAAGAACCGATAGCAGAAAACACCACCGCCGGCACCAGACTAAGACCCGCACCAAAGTAAACCAAGAAGGCTATCGATGAAAACAGAGTCGATAAATAAACCACCCGTTTCAAGCCTAGACGCGTCACAAAATAGTTACTCGTCAATAACCCCCCTGTTACCGCTATCGCCACGATGGGCATCAACTGGGACGAGGTTTCAACACTGAGCATATAATGTTGCCTTAGATAACTCCCATTGAAGACGCTGATAGCCATAAACGGAGCTAACGCCAATGCACCAGCAATGAGATACGCGGTGGCTGAACGATTCCTCAGCACACTCCTTATTCCCTCTAACTGAGCCCCACCTGAGACGGGCTCAACCTTGTCCCTAGGTATAGCCTTCCATACCAAAGCAAGACTGATCAAAGTCAATGTCAGGTTATATGAGGCGAATCCAAGCCTCCAGCTACTTCGAGCAACTATATACCCAGTTACAAGCGGCGCCATGAATGAGAGGATACTTCGCACTGCTATCATCTGACCCATTATCTTTGTTCTACCCTCCGGTGGGTACAGGTCTCCGACGAATGTGTTCGCCATAGGCTGGACCATGCTGTAACCGATGCCTGAGAGACTATACAGAAGCAATATCATTGTGAAACTGGTTGACAAACTAGTACCGATGATACTGATGCTCATCAATGCCAACCCCACCATAAGCAAGGTTTTATGACTATACCGAACAGCGAGAACCCCCATCAAGACCGCCACTATGATGCTGATAAAAGACGAAAAACTACTGATCTGCCCCAATATTCCCACTGGGACGTCGAGGGACTCTGCGATATCAATCAATATGAGGCTCAGTATCACAACTGGTGCGCCACCTGTGGCTGTAGATGCCCCAAGCGCATAGAACACTGATTTCTTGTCTCCACTCATTACACACCAGTAACAATACGAGCCATTTAACCAATAAGGTAAAAAAATTAACCTAAACTGTAAGTCCTACCCTTCACAGGAGGCACCACAGAGCCAAAAATATCCCTGAACCTCTCGGCGCCCTCAGTATGAACAGGATAAACCGTACCCGGGTTCACAATCTCCAAGGCTTCACGGAGATCACCCTTACTCATATGCCCTGAAGCATGCAACTGATGGTACTTGAGCCCAAAATGATCCAGCCAGTTATGCAATACCTCTTCCTCAAGGTCCTCATCAGTGAAAGGCTCACTCATACTATAGATAAAGTGACTACCCGCCTCAGGACGAATATCAATAAGCTCAGTGAAACTATAGAAATCGAGGTTCACAAGATACCTTGTCGGGAATCGTTTAACCTCCTCAGCTGTAACCAATCTGTCCAGATACTTGCGTTCCCAGACATAGTAATCCTTCTCACTATAGGTGCCCGATTTCTTCCGCTTGTAATAGACCCTGATCCAGTCATCAGTCAAAGGATCAGGCAACGATAGATGCTCATCCTCCTGAAGCCGCTCCAAAAGATAAGCCGTCTTGGGGTGAATCACCAAGACCCTGCCAGACTCCACAGCCGCATCATAGAAGGTCCTCCAACGATCCATATCCCTGCTGGGCTGAGTGAAAATCACAGATTTATGGTCCCGGCTCGCCTGCTTACATATCTCACGAACACCAGACGCCACCTCACCCTCACTCAGATGCTTACGCTTACCACTTCGCACCATACGAGTGCCCTCACAGATCATCACATCTGGTTCAGCCTCACGTGCAAGCTGAAGAAACTCGCTGGTCATCTCGCCTCTGGTGCCGTGAACCCTCATATCACCAGTGTAAACTATGGTGTTCTCGCTTGTATGAATGATATATCCGTACGCTGCTGGTATGCTGTGGTCAACATGCACCGGGTGAACCTCAAGACTCCCCACGTCAATGACATCACCTGTCCTGAACCCACGGTAATCATGGTCACCATAATCAGCGAAGGCACTGGTCTTCTCCATGGCCTCCATAAAGAAACGCGTACCCTTCCCCAGAAACACTGGAACATCCTTATCCACAAACTTTAGGTGATTAACATGATCCGCATGAGCATGCGAGACAAAAACCCCGTCAAAACAAGGATCACAGTAACCCAGATCAGTCTCCCCCAGCACCTCCTCACTGTACAATCCGCTTATCTTGGGGAGCAAACCGAACTCAAAGTAGTCCCTGAGCCCATTTCCTCTTCTAGGTTGAAGCCAGTTGATATAATACTCTGTCCCCATGTCAAAGCTTTGACCGAAATCAAGCCAGACCCGGGTATCACCGTCCTCCAATAGGATCTTATTACCGCCGATCTCATCCACGCCGCCAAAGAATCCGAGAGACACCATTCCATCAATCTATCACGCAGCCGCCATTTAACACATAGGTAAGAGATAAAGCACCCCAAAGCCACCCTACCAGTATGCCAGCCAGAGCAGTCGCAGTCACAGGATACAAAAACAGTGGAAAAACCAGAGTAGTCGAAACCCTCACACAGGAACTTACCAAACGCGGCTACAAGGTGGGAACCATCAAACACACAGCCGACAATATCACCCTCGACACCCCCGGAAAAGACACCCAACGACACAGAGCAGCAGGAAGCAAAGCAACCGCAATACTACAAGAAAACACCACCGCCATATTCCTCGACAGACACCTCACCCTCCAACAGGCAGCCGAACACCTAGGGCCACTAGACTTTCTCGTGATTGAGGGCTTCAAGACACTGGACACACATGCCCGTATCCTAGTTCCAAGAGAAAACAGTGAACTGGACTCCCTGAGAAACGGGTTAGCGATAGCAGTCGTCAAGGTCCCTGAATCAATGTACGACGCTGAGACTGAGTTACCTGTCATATCCTTGGATCATGTCTCCGAGCTAGCAGACATAGTAGAATCAAAGGCGTATCCCCTATTACCTGGACTGAACTGCCATGGCTGCGGATACGATGACTGTAAATCCATGGGCGAGGCACTGTTAGCGGGTGAAACCGAGATCAACCAATGTATTGGCTATGGTTCAAGCTTCACCTTGAAAGTAAACGACCAAACAGTATCCATGAACAACTTCACAAGAGCCACCATGGAAAACGTCATACTGGGCTTCCTCAAGACCCTTAAAGGCGGAGACGAGGCACGGAAAATACAGCTGGAGTTTGAAAAATGAGCACCCCATTACACATATGCGTAGACAGCAACGAGGCATCAAAGCAGAAAACCATAATCACCTACCTCAAGTTCAATGGATTCAACGTCGAGATCAAACCCCTAGACGTATGCGATTTCGTGGTAAGCGACAGGGTGGGGGTAGAACGCAAAGATGCCTCAGACTTCCTTGGCAGCATGAAGGATGGACGCCTCTTCAATCAGGCAAGGGACATGGCTGAGGTCTACGAGAAACCAGTAATCATACTCGAAGGCAGCATGAAGAAAGCCCTCAAAAGAAGCCACATGAAACCCAGCAGCATCTACGGCGCCATGAGCAGCATCGCCCTCGATTATGGCGTGAATATTATCCCAACTGATGACCCTGATTCAACAGCCGTACTACTCCATAGGCTCTGCTACAGGGAACAAGCAAAAGAAGAACGAACAATACAGCTACGCAGTATCAATAGAAGCCTACCATTACACCAGCAGCAAGTATTCTTGCTCTCTGGACTACCCCAGATAGGCACCACGTTAGCAGAAGACCTACTGAATACCTTTGAGACACCATACGATGTCTTAGTCAAGTTCGCAGAAGCCGAGATACACACCAGCGCATCAGGGAAAACAAAACGCCTCCTCGGACCCTTAGCTGAGGTAAAAGGCGTGGGACCCACAATAGTTGAGTCCGCTCAGCAACTACTCAAAGAGAACTACCCTGAACTCTGCGGTGTGCCCAAGAAGTAGCCGCGAAACTCATTTATCAGAGAGGATTCGCCTATACCAAGAGTGCGGGCTCGTTGCATAGTGGATATTGCACCGGCCTCCGGAGCCGGAGATCGCGGGTTCGAATCCTGCCGGGCCCGCCACTATTCATAATCATCTAGGAAATGAGATAACAACCTGATGACATTGGTGGAGAACATTTCCATATCAAGTCCTACTCTTTCAAGGGGGCTTCGTCGTCTCATTACTTCGTTGATGGTGCCCCATGTTACGAAGCTCATGAACTGCATTATCTGCATGTCTGGAAGCTGGTTCTTTATGGTGCCGTCTTGTTTTCCTTTCTGGATCGCCTTGGTCCATAGATAGTTGTGTCGGATAAACTGTAGATATTCTTGCATCAGGTTTGGATCATCAAAATACTCTTCAAACTCAAATTCCTCCAAGGCTCCCGGTTTCTCTATTAATTCATCCATTGTTTCTTTCCCAACTGTCTCAGCGATTCGATTATAGGTCTCTGATGAGGAGAAGTTTTTACTATTCAGGTTGTTCCAGAGGTCTTTCACGACTTTTAGAACGATGGGTTTCTCGTCGCTGTTCGTGAATAATCTCTCACAAATACGCAGGACCTGTTCTTTTCCAGTGAGATCAGTTTCTAGTATTTTCTCTATTTCCTCGTTTTCTTCCTCGTATATCTTGTGACCTACGGCGTAGTGGATGTCTTCTTTGTTGTTGAAGTAGTTGTATAGGGTTTGTCTGCTGATGAAGGCTGCGTCTGCTATGTCTTCGAGGAGTACTTCGTCGTATGGTTTTTCGTTGAATAGTTTGATGGCCTCATCTATTATGGTGTTTCTTGTGTGTTCTTTTTTCCTTGTGCGTAGTTTGCGTTTGTCCTTGGTTGGCGGCATTTTGTTATCCATTATTTTACATAATATATAAATTTTTATTCTAACAAAATAATTTAACCACAACTAAAATATTTTACATCATGTCAAATATTTTATATATGATAACAATACGTACAGGGCAGGAAGGATTAAGATGAAGACAAAACTGAATCCAAGAAACACCGCCCGAATCGTCGGACTATTATTCATAATCGCAACAGCGGCACCACTACTAAGCGTCGCCTTTGTACCCCCAATATTCGGCCCAGATAGCATCGACAACGTAATACTACTGGCTGATAACGAGACCAGTACACGCCTCGGCATCCTACTGGAATTCACTATGGCTGTAGCCGTAGCATCAATACCCATCACAATGTATCCGATACTGAAGAAAATCAACCAGAGCATGGCCCTCGGTTACGTCGCAGGTAGACTCGTTGAAGGAATCATGTTCACAATAGGTGCAATCTGCATGCTAACCCTCTTATCACATAGTAAGGCAGCGGTTCAAACATTCGCGGTTGACACCGTTTGGACTCAACTAAGTTTAATCCTGTTATCAATACGTTCAGCTGAGAGCGTCTTCGCGCAGTTCTCGTTCAGCCTAGGCTCACTGATGTTCTACTACATGCTATACAAGACAGAGCTTATCCCAAGATGGCTAGCTGGATGGAGCCTAATCGGAGCCCTCCTGTTCCTAGTCTCAGCGTTTCTAGTAATGCTCGGTCTTGACTCTGGTTCAAGCCTTTACATTGGCTTGAATGCCCCCGGTGGCTTAGGTGAGATGGTCTTCGCCTTGTGGCTTATCATCAAGGGCTTCAACCCATCAGCAGAAAGTATTGTGGAGGAATCCCAATGAAAAATTATGCAATTGATTATGTAGAGGCCTTGAAGAGGCCGTTTTTGAACTCGAAAAGCCTAGCTGTCGGTAGCATCCTAGGCATCATCCCAGTCGTAAACTTTACTGTAATTGGTTATACCCTGTCTAGCACAGGGTTATCAAAGGAAAAGGTGGGTAAGGATAGCCTACCAGAGTGGAGTGACTATGTAGACCTATTCATGAAAGGATTGGTCTCGATACTCATAGGCATCATACTGTTCCTACCCGCAGCACTTGTGATGTTTGCAACCCTTGGCTCTGTTTTCCTATCTCCGGCTATGAGTATGATACTTGGTGGGCTTCCCATAGAATCCTGTGAAGACCTGATGGCTGGTCAAATACCTGATACAGTGATGGAGCACTGGCTTGCCCAGAACTGGACAGAGTTTATTCCACTACTAAGAAACGCTACTCCTTTCCTGATCCTAGCCGTCCTGTTGGGATTAGCTGCCTTCTACATAATGCCGGTAGCAATTCTTGGGTGGCTAAAAGAGGATGATATCAAGGCAGCGTTCAACTGGAATAACTTGAAGATGACAATGACACTGGATTATCTAGTCAACTGGCTGATAGTCGGGTACCTCATTGGGCTCGTGAACTCGTTGTTCAGTTGGATACCCGTTCTCGGAGTTGGGATCACAATGTACGTAGGTGGGGTCTTCTCCTACACGGTCTACTCTGAATTATTCGAGAGAGCCGAAAAATAATAAAAGATGCGATAAAGGATGAGGGCAGTCGTTTACGAAAAATTTGGTCCACCAGAGGTTCTCCAAATCACAGAGATAGAGAAACCATCCCCAAAACAGGGTGAGGTGCTCGTCAAGATACACGCATCATCAATTAACTTTGGTGACAGGATGCTCGTATTAGGAAAACCATTCCTAATCCGATTGATGGGATATGGATTGCTCAGCCCAAAATACAGGATACTTGGCGGTGACATCGCTGGAACCGTTGAAGCAGTTGGAGAATCTGTATCCAAGTTTAAACCCGGTGACATGGTCTACGCTGATATCGGTAACGCTGGGTTCGGCGGATACGCTGAATACGTCAGTGTATCTGAAGACGTATTGACACTGAAGCCATCAAACGTCAGTTTTGAGGCAGCTGCAGCAGTACCACAGGCAGCCGCAGTCGCGTTACAAGGACTCAGAGACCGGGGCGAGATCGAGAGTGGGCAGAAAGTCTTGATCAATGGTGCATCAGGGGCGATAGGTACTTTTGCGGTTCAGATAGCCAAAGCCTATGACACGGAGGTTACTGGAGTTTGTAGCACACAGAATATGGAGCTAGTAAGCTCTATTGGTGCAGATCATGTCATCGATTACAAGAAGGAAGATTTCACAAAAGGGGAGAACAAGTATGATATTATTCTGGACATCGTCGCTAATCTATCAATATCTGACTACATGAACGCGTTAAACCCAAACGGACGCTATGTGGCAGTAGCCTTCAACCCATCAGCGCTATTCCTAGGCTCCTTGTACTCCAAGAATGGAAAGAAAGCAGCTGCCTTATCTCACACCCCCCGGGTCGAGGATTTAGCTTATCTCAGGGAGCTTATCGAGGCGGGTAAAGTAAAGCCTGTTGTTGACAAGATTTTCCCTTTGGATGATATAGGTGAAGCCATGCGTTACCATGAATCAGGTGCCCCAAATGGCAAAGTAGTCATTACCATGGAGGCAGAGTAAGATGGAAGATCAACGAATTATCCTATCGGGGCTCTGGGTCTCACTGATGCTCATCTATCTGCTTGGTGACGTAATCAGGATATTCGCAGGAGACTACACCGCGGGTGTGATGGATGGAGCCCAAGTACCATCAAGTATGTGGATAGTAGCAGCCGCAATGATGCTGATCCCTATCCTCATGGTGTTTCTAACATTGGTACTGGGTTACAGGGTTGACCGAATACTCAATATCGTTGTTGCCGTAGTGTTCTTCCTCTTCAACCTCTATGGCTTACCGGGATACCCGGGACTCTATGACAGGTTCCTGTTAGCTGTCAGCCTCGTCTTCAACATAATAACCGTCTGGTATGCATGGAAATGGGTCCCAGTATCATAGTCCTCATTTTTAACTTACAATCTATCTGGTAAGCTTGGAGTAGGAAGCCTAGTGACAAAACCGAATAAAACAGTTGATGCAAGGGGATTAAGCTGTCCAATGCCTATCACCAAATCGATGCAAGCCATAAAAAAGATGAAGATCGGACAAGTACTCGAAATCCTCACCACCGATCCCGGTAGCAAGAATGATATTCCCATATGGGCGAAAGCCACCAAACAAGAATTGTTATCGTTTGAGGCGCTTGGTCCAGAGAGCTTCAGGTTTCTAGTTAAACGACAAAAATAAACTAGGTAACGGTTGTTGTATACCCTTTCTTTGTCCACTCATCAGTACCACCCTTGAGGCTCTTCACATCACTGAAACCAGCCTCCTGAAGAATATCAACAGCAACAAGCGACAATCCTCCACCGGGGCACATGGTCACTATCTCTTTGTCCTTGAACTCCTGTATCTCGTCTACTCTGGACTCCAGCTCAAGCATGGGGATATGTTTGGCTCCGGGAAGATGCCCAGACCTGTATTCCTCCGCTGGACGGACATCAATCATTAATGCCGGTGGTTTTGACTCAAAACGGTTATGCAGTTCATCCACGGTTATCTCGCTCCAGTCCTCGTTCTCGTTTCCAGCGACATATCCAAGTACCTGAATCGTTTGTTTCCAGTATTTTATCATCGGACGAATAACCCAGCTCAGTCTCGACACCGATCCACCCATTCAAACTGAATTATAAATAAGTATACCTTAACCGGTTACCGTGGGGTAGCCTTTCTTGTGCCAAGCATCAGTTCCACCCTTAAGGCTCTTGACGTCCCTGAAGCCTGCTTCCTGCATTACTTCCACTGCAGCTAAGGATAGTCCTCCTCCGGGGCACATGGTTATTATTTCCTTTTCCCGGTATTCCTCTAGTTCCTGTAGCTTGGTTTCTAGTTCCAGCATGGGTATTGATATGGCGTCTGGGATGTGTCCGTATTTGCTGGTTCCTGTTCCCCTGTAATCTGATTCTGGTCTGATGTCTATCAGTAGCGGTGAATCCCCTGACTCCAGTTTCCTATGCAGCTCATCAACGGTTATCTCAGGGTAGTCATGTATTCTTAGAAACCATTTAACGAGAATCTTCCAGTATTTGCGCACCACTTGATAGATCTCATCCGTCTCAGACATAACACAATGATCGGAACCACTCCATATAACGTGAGTGATCCCAACTAAATTATAGATAAAAACCCAAGATAACCCTAGAGACTGGAACCGATGAAGGCAGCAGTATACGAGAAATACGGACCACCCGACGTAATCCAGATCAAAGAGGTTGAGAAACCAGTCCCCAAAGAAGACGAGATGCTAGTCAAGATTCACGCGACATCAATAAACTATGTAGACTGGCAAGTCCTAGTAGGTGAATCAACGTTCCTCCGGTTAACCACTGGCGGACTCCTGAAACCAAAGATGTTGATTCTTGGAGACGATATATCTGGAATCGTTGAAGCCGTAGGTGAAAAGATCACTCGTTTCAAACCCGGTGATATGGTGCTTGGGTTATGCAATACTGGTGGGTTTGCCGAGTACCGGTGTGTATCTGAAGAGTATTTTGTCTCCAAGCCATCAAACATGTCCTTTGAGCAAGCCGCAGCCATACCAGAAGCCGCCATCCCGGCTCTCTTGGGTCTTCGTGACAATGGTAGGATCAAGCCGGGGCAAAAGGTATTGATATGCGGCGCTTCCGGTGGTGTAGGCACTTATGCTGTGCAGATAGCCAAGTCATATGCTGCAGAGGTTACTGGTGTTTGTAGCACCGGTAAAATCGATTATGTATATTCCATTGGAGCAGACCACGTCATAGATTATACAAAAGAAGATTTCTCCAAAAACCATGAGCGCTATGATCTGATCTTTGCAGCTGGTGGAAATCGTTCAATATTTGATTATAAACGGGCTCTGGCTCCAGAGGGAGTCTATGTGTGCATTGGAGGATCCTTATCCCAGTATTTTCAAGGAATGCTTCTCGGACCATTGCTCTCATTGATGGATACAAAGAAAATGGGGGCAATGTTTGCGCAGCCAAAAACAGAGGATTTCCAGTTTCTCTTAGAACTGTATGAGGCGGGAAAACTTGTACCAGTAATAGATAGGGTGTTCCCATTTAGTGAGACCGCTGAGGCGCTTCGTTATTATGGGGAAGGAAAAGCCCGGGGAAAGATTGTAATCTCCATAGAACACTAAGGATGGTAATCATGAGAGCAGCAATCTACGAGGAATATGGACCACCCGAAGTAGTTCAAATCAGAGACATACCCAAGCCTACGCCAAAAAACAACGAGATTCTCATCAAGATAAATACAACCACCCTTCACAGAGGAGACACCAGAATGCGGGCTCTACTAATCCCCGGCTCATTCATCGAGAAGTTCATGGGGCGGCTGTATCTTGGCTTCAATGGACCAAAAAGTAAGGTTCTTGGGATGGAGGTTGCTGGAGAAGTTGAGTCCGTTGGGGACAACGTATCAAGCTTCAGACCCGGAGATCAGGTCTTTGCATCTACTATGGAGGGTCTCAAGTTCGGCGGGCACGCTGAGTACATCTGTCTGCCTGAGGATGGGTTGGTCGCGTTAAAGCCTACGAATATGAGCTTTGAGGAGGCAGTAGCGGTCCCAACAAGTGCAATTGCAGCCTTGATCTATCTCAGGGACACAGGCAAGATACGGAGCGGTGACAGGGTTCTCATAGTCGGTGCCTCTGGGGCGTTAGGAACCTATGGGGTACAGATAGCCAAGTATTTCGGAGCCATGGTCACAGGTGTTTGTAGTACGGCTAATCTTAAACTTGTGAGGTCTATTGGCGCGGATCATGTGATTGATTACACCAAAGAGGATTTCACAAAAGGCAACGAAAAATATGATCTCATCTTTGACACATTAAGCATAAGCTCAAAATCCGAATGCAAGGGTGTTCTCGCCTCTGGTGGACGATATATCAGGACATCTGGTCCTAACCCCAAACGTGATGATCTGTTATTTCTCAAGGAGATCATGGAGGCGGGGAAGCTCAAGACAGTGATTGATAGACGGTATACTCTTGATCAAATCGTTGAGGCTCACAGATACGTGGATAAGGGACACAAGAAAGGCAACGTCATCATAAACGTAACAGAAACAGGGTGAACAAACTGAGATTAACAGGGAATGGAAGAGCATTAACCACGGTCCTATTTTTCCGCATGCTCTTCGGAGGCTATCTGATAGCAATGGACCAGTATCGATACTCTGATCCAGATAGCGCATGGACCGTACTAGCCATCTACCTAATGATGGGTGTCTTCACGTCGCTATACATCTATGGAAAACCGATAGGTCTCAAACTCCTAATCGGCTTGGAGACTGTCTTCATCTTACTAAACACGGTTTTCATCGGTATCGCGCTTGGAGGATTCGCTGATGTTGGAATGCATGGACCATTGGATAACATCTGGGAAACCGCCCTACGGTACCTCTTCTCAGTCTTGACACTATTCTTATCGATTAGAGCCTATAGAGAACCTATCCCAGAGTAATCATATTCTCTGGATCTTGTAGATAACTGGTCTAAGCCCATCGTTACATGAACCAAGTGCTATTCCTTGGTCGTCCCCCGGCATATTACCCCCCATCAACAGCATCCGGATATGGGGATAAATGGCAACCCAAGCACCACTACAGAACCCCTCAGGCATCTCACCATCTTGGACAATATACTCCTGTCCCTCATAGTGAATACCGCATGGACCCATCCAGTCCTGTTTCTCAATCGGGTAATTATCTCCAAATACCTCATCTGGGTGAAATATCCGTAGAACCGTGATACGCAGATCAGGAATCATAGTACTCAAGTCTCTAAAACCGCTATAAACACTTCCAGTAACCAATTCTTTCTATTTATAAACCATCATGTGTAATTAAATGGTGAGTAAAATGAAGACATATATCAAACTAGAAGCAAAAGACAAAGAACCAGCACTAAAAGTACTAAGAAAACTAGCGATAGACATGCCAAAAGTCTGCGTAATGGACGCAGGTCTAGCCGATTCACTTGGTATTGACATGGCTCAAGGCAGCGGCCCCGGTGGAGTTTCAGGCGCAGGAGGCGGAGGAAGCCTCGACAGTATAGAGATGATCATGAGTTACTTCGGTGGTCCAGGAGATATCAGTAGGGAACGCTGCGAAACTATTGTAAGCACATCAGAAAAAGACCTCGGGGAATATGATTTTGTCTATGAATGGATGGATAAACCAGAAAAAGCAATGCTAGATAAACTAGCAGTAGATATTGCTAAAGTCTTGAAGCCTACTGGCGCAAAACATACTCTCCACAACAAGTAACACTAATCTCTTTTTTATCAAATTCAGAGTATCCTTTGTTATGGTTGATGCTTTTTTGTCGGATTCAATATAAAGCGCCAAGTATGGTTTAGATACAAGTTATAGAATAAGGGGTTTTTCGTTTGAGTAATAATATACTAGAAATAGAAGGGCTTCAAGTCAAGGTCTTCGATAAAACCATCCTCGATAACATCAACCTAGTGCTTGAACCTGAACAAAACTGGTTTATCTTCGGTCCAAACGGCTCAGGGAAAAGCAGCTTGCTGAAAGCGATAATGGGCATCCCACCATACAGGGTTACAGCGGGGTCCTTCCGGTTTATGGGGAAAGAGATAACCGGTATGGGTGTTGATGAACGCTCCAAGCTAGGCATCATACTCGGCTACCAGTACCCACCTGATCTTCAAGGCATCAAACTCAGCCACATGTTAAAGATATGCCTCGGTAAGGGAAAGGACGAGGACTTCTCAGAGGATGAGCTTGAACTCATTGAACGGTTTAACCTCACTCAGTTCCTTGACAGAGACGCAAACGTTGGATTCAGTGGTGGTGAAAGGAAACGAGCCGAAATGCTTCAGATAATGTTCCTCAAACCAAAGCTAATACTGCTTGATGAGCCTGATAGCGGCGTTGACGTTGACAGCCTACGCCTTCTGGCACGAGAGATACAGAGGTATCTAAAGACTACTGGGGCAAGCGCCTTGGTAATCACCCACAAGGGTGACATCCTAGACTACATAGAGGCTGATCATGCATGTGTCATTATCAACGGGATGAACCACTGCTACCCCGACCCTAAACGCATCTACGAGGAGATACGAGAAAGAGGCTACAACCACTGTCTTGACTGCGCCGAGAGGATACGGGAGGTTATACAATGAAGAAAGACACCTTGATGGATATACCTCACACAATACTTGAGGAAGCCATGAAGACCGGTGTCAACGTCAGCGAGGACGAGACCAGTGGCGTCTTCTTCCACGTAGACCAAAAAACCATCTACAGCAAGGTAGGCACCGCGTTCATGGACCAAGTCGAGATGATGGACACCAGAGAAGCCCTAGAGAAATACCCATGGCTGGAAGAATACCGCTGGCAACTCGTAGACCCTGAAAAGGACGAGTACACGAAAGCAGTACACGAGGAGTGGAGCGGAGGTTACTTCATGAGGATCAAAAAAGGCGCCAAGGTAACCTTCCCCCTTCAAAGCTGCCTCATGATCACCGGAGACAAGAGCCAACAGAAGGTCCATAACATCATCATAGCAGAAGAAGACAGCGACTGCAACATACTCACCACATGCGCCCAACACAGCGGAGCACAGGAGGCAGCCCACTATGGCATCAGCGAGATATACGTCAAGAAAGGCGCTAAACTCACCTTCACAATGGTACACCACTGGGCAGAAGACACCAAGGTAAGACCAAGAACAGGCATACACATCGAAGAAGACGCCGAGTTCGTCAGTAACTACATCTGCATGAGCCCAGCGAAAGACGTACAGATGTTCCCCAAAGCAATATGCAAAGGAGAGAACAGCAAAGCAGTATTCAACAGCATACTCTACGTACAGGAAGACAACTGGATGGACATAGGCAGCTGGACAGTACTCGAAGGAAAAAACAGCAACACAGAGCTAAACACACGAGCCATCTGCAGAAAAGACAGCACACTCATCAGCAGAGGAACCATCGAAGGAAACAACGGAGAATGCAGAGGACACCTTGAATGCAGAGGACTACTACTGGACGATGAAGCAGTCCTAGAAGCCATACCCATACTCAGAGCAACCAAGATGGGAGCCGAACTCAGCCACGAAGCAGCAGTAGGCAAACTCAACGAGGGCGAGATCACCTACCTCATGAGCCGAAAACTCAGCGAAGACCAAGCAGTAGGAATACTAATCAGGGGATTCATGGACGTAAGCATCATGGGGCTCAGTCCAGCCATAAAAGAGGAAATCGACAAGATTGTAGACCTAGTGGCAGACGCAAGCTAAACCCCAAGAAATATTACGCTCTCTCACTTTTTCACACCGAGAAAATTTTTTCCCCAAAGTACCCACCAGTAGACACCAGATGGCAAACTTATAAGCACCCCACCACTACCTATGAAAATATCAGAGGCGCAGAAAATGAACCCCCTCGCAACGCTAAGAACAGAATGCGAAAAACTCCTAAAACAGGGACTAGAGCAGTCTTACCCCGGCACGGAGCTACCCGCAGCAAAATACAGCACACCCCCCACCCCAGACATGGGAGAACTCTCATCCCCAGCATGTTTCCAGCTAGCGAGGACCCTCAGGCAGCCCCCCATAAAGATCGCAGAAACCATCACACAAAACATCCCTGTAAAAGAAAGCAGCCTCATAGAGAAAGCAACAGCAGTCGCAGGCTACATCAACTTCCACGCAAACACAGAAGAATACTCAAAACTAGTACTCGAAACCATCACAGCCGAAGACAAAGAATACGGGTTCCTCAAAACAAGTAACCCACAGAAAGTAATGGTAGAACACACAAGCGCCAACCCAAACAGCCCCCTCCACATAGGAAACGCAAGAAACAGCATACTAGGAGACAGCCTAGCCACACTCCTAGAAAAACAAGGACACGACGTTGTAATCCACTTCCTAGTAAACGACATGGGACGCCAAGTAGCCATGGCAACATATGGCTGGAAACTCATGGGCAAACCAGAACCAGTCGGCACAGCAGAACTCTGGGTAGGCACCATCTACGCAGCCGTAAACGTAGTCAACGAACTAACACGCCTCAGAAAAGAACTCAAAGAAGCCGAACAAGAAGGCTGGGTCTACGAAGCAAGCGAAGCCCAAGAACAGATCGAGGAATACGAGAAAGCAGCCGAGATGCTCACAGAACGCTACCCAGACATCTACAAAGCCATGAGTGAAAAACTACCAACAATACCCGACCCCATGGCAGAGATAGTCGCCCTAAACACACGCTACGAAAACAACGACCCAGAAACAGTAGAAGAAGTAAGAACAGTCATCCAGTACTGCCTCAACGGGTTCCAAGAAAGCCTCGGGCTCCTCGGTATCCACTTCGACAGCTTCGACTTCGAGTCAGACCTCGTCTGGAAACAAGCCGCAGAAGACGTACTAGACCGCCTTAAAGAAACGGGCTACGTCATCAAAGACATGGGCGCACAAGTACTAGACTGCGACTGGATAGCACGAGACCTCAAACTCAAAGAACGATGGGGACTCCACCCAGAACACGAGATACCCAGACTCGTACTGGTCAGAAGCGACGGAACCACCCTCTACACACTACGAGACATGGCATACAGCATCTACAAGTTCGGATACGCAGACCGCGTAATCAACGTCATCGGCATGGAGCAAACACTAGCCCAGCTACAGCTCAGAATCGCCCTAGCAGCTATTGGAGAACAAAAGATGGGTGATAACCAGCTCCACTACTCCTACGAGTTCGTCAAACTCCCCGGGGTCAAGATGAGTGGACGCCTCGGAAGATACGTAACCCTCAACGAGGTACTGGAAAGAGCAGTAAACCTAGCCATGGAAGAAGTCGAGAAACGCAACCCAGAGCTAACCCCTGAAGAAAAAACCGAGATAGCCGAGATGGTAGGCTACGGAGCAGTCAAGTATACTTTACTTAGTGTTGATCCGATGAAGCAGGTGGTCTTTGACTGGAAGAAGGCGCTGGACTTTGAGACCAACAGCGCACCATTCATCCAGTACAGCCACGCAAGAACATGCAACATAATCAAACGAGCCACAGAAAACCCAGAACCAGACTACGCCACGCTAGACGCCCTCAAAGAAAAAGAACTCATCAACCTACTAGCTGATTTCCCAGAGACCTTTGAACGCGCAGCAGAAGAACTACAACCAGCGAACCTAACAGCATACGCCAACAACCTAGCAGACAAGTTCAACAGTTTCTACGCCACACAAAACGTACTCAAGGCAGAAACCAGTGGACTCATGGGCGCAAGACTCAAAGTAGTAGACGCCGCGAGAATCACTCTCCGAAACGCTTTGATGGTCCTTGGCATAGACGCCCCTGAGCAAATGTAGCTAAAGCTCAGCTAATTTCTTCATATCTTTCTCTAGATCATCCAAAAGGTGTCTACGATAGATGGCAGCAGCCGGATGATACAAGGGCATCAACTTCACCTTTCCCCAACTGGTCTCAACCTCATAGACCTTACCATGGGCATCACCGATAACATCTCCACCAATATCATGTCTCGACTGGAAATATGCCAAGGCACTGTTCCCCATGGGCGCGATAACCTTGGGCTTGATTATCTCAAGTTGCCGCATCAGATACCCCTCACAGGACTCGACCTCAGACTTTTTCGGTCTCCTGTTACCCGGAGGACGACACTTCAATATGTTTCCAATAAAAATCTCATCACGCTCAAGCCCAGCAGCCTCAAGAAGACCATCAAGCAGCTTACCAGCGGAACCAACAAAGGGAAGACCTGATTCATCCTCTTTTCTCCCCGGAGCCTCTCCCACCAAGACTATTTCTGCGTCCAGACTTCCCGAGCCAATAACCACGTTTTTCCGTGTTTGTCCAAGGGCGCAGTTGAGACATGACCTTGCTTGAGCTGTCACCTCGTTCATCTGCTCCGTTTTTTCCCGGTGGTCTGACCTATACATTATACGACGCCTTCTTCCCTTAGCTGCTTGAACCGTTCCTCTGATAAACCAAGAATCTCTTTCAAGACATTTAACGTATCCCCGCCAAGACTAGGCGCTGGTCCCCTCGGCTGAGGGTCAGTCATGGACATCTTTATGGGGTTTCCCTGAACCTTCACCATACCTATTCCGGGTTGATTCATGTCTTGGACCATTTTCCGTGCACCCATTATGTGGGGGTCTTCTGATGCTTCTTTAATATCATAGATAGGGCAACAGGGGACTCCTGCTTTGGTGAGCAATCCCACTACATCGTCTTTTGATTGTGGTTTGGTCCACTTCTCTATCTCTGCTCGTATTGGTTCATGGTTCTCGACTCGTAGTGGATTGGTTTTAAATCTAGGATCATCGCCTAGCTTGAGATTGGTTGCAGTTAGGAAGCGGTTCCAGAGGCTATCGTTTGCTATTCCAATGACAACCCATCCATCTCTGGTCTCAAAGGTGTCATAAGGGTAGATGAACTCGTACCTGTTACCGATACGCTCAGGAATATGCCCATCAACATAGTAGACCTGTGGAATATTCTCCAACGCCGCAAAAACGCTATCCACCAATGAAACATCGACAAGCTGGCCTACGCCTGTCTGATCACGGACCTTCAAGGCCCCCAAAATACCTACAGTACAGAAAAGACTGCTCAAAATATCGCCAATAGCGGTACCCGATCTTGTGGGGGGTCCATCAGGCCAACCAGTTATGCTAAGCAGTCCACCCATGGCTTGACCAATAATATCGTAGCCGGGTCTACTGCTGTATGGACCATACTGTCCGAACCCTGATATGGCTGCATAGACTAAACGAGGGTTGATCTCTTTGAGTTCCTCATATCCGAGACCGAGTTTATCCATGGTTCCGGGTCGGAAGTTTTCCAAGAGAACGTCGCATTGTTTGACTAGTTCCTTGAAGATGTTTTTTCCTTCCTCTGTTTTAAGATTGATTGTGATGCTCTTCTTTCCCCTGTTGAGATTCACATAATACATGGACTCTCCATCGATGAATGGGGGAAACTGGCGGCTATCATCCCCCCTTCCCGGTATCTCTAATTTTATTACATCTGCACCCATGTCCGCTAGGAGCATACCTGTGAAGGGTCCGGCGAGAACCCGACTCATATCCAGCACCCTGACTCCTAGAAGAGCATCCTTTGATAACATGCACACTTCTGGGGTGCTTGAAAATAAAAGACCTGCTAGAAAAGAAAAAGGGGGGAATTAGTCGAGGGTCATTACGGCGACATAGACCGCCGGTATCTCTCTGTTGATGGATAGTACTGCGCCTTCACTTGGACGAAGCTCTACCCTGAATGTCTCGTAGGGGTGGCAGTATAGATCAGGTCTACTGACTACCGCTGGGTCAACTCCATCGTTTGGAATCTCAGTGAAATCAATATCTACCCTGTACTTCTCACCTACTTCTAACAAAGTATCCCCGTCACCGTTGACACAAGTCATGGTCATAATCGTGCCATTAACATCATAGAGTTCACCGTGGTGTCTCTCGTTTGTGAATGTCGCCACTAGTCGGCTGTCAGAGATATCGATGGGAGTATGTCCTTGACTAAGTTTGATGTAGAAGGTAAGTTTTGTTAAACAGATGTCACTTTGTTCGCCCAGTGATACGTTAGCGAAGTTTGCAACTACTCCGTTGTCTGTCATTAGTGCACTTGTTGCCTCGCTCATTCCTGATGCAATCACGCTCTGTGCCTTTTCGGAGGTAATGAATCCCATGTTCAAGATAACGAACGCGAATGCTGCTGCGGTGATCACGAACGCAACTAGTATAATTGCTGTCTCAAGTCCTGTTACACCGCGACGGTTTCTAATTTTATTTATCATACTCTGTGTCACCGTAACCTTTGACTCACCCACGCTGTTTGGTTTTATATAGAAAATGTAGCCATGACATGGAAGACTGATCGCGCATCAGTCGTTATCGTTAATACCATAACCCCACAACATTAACTGAACAACATGACCGCACCTAAACCCGCCTCAAAAATATGGCTAGAAACCGATGAAGGATACGTCTTCGGACCAGGTGTCTATAGCTTGTTAAAAGCCATCAAGGAAAAGGGAACTCTCAAGGAAGCTAGTCAACAACTTGACATGAGTTACCGTTATGCATGGGGCTTGATACGGAAAACCGAGGAAAAACTAGGAGATCAGCTTATTGAGGCATCCAAAGGCGGCAGACAAGGCGGAGGCAGTTCAACCATCACCGAGCTTGGTGAACATTTTATCGTGGATTTTGAAAAGATACAGATGGCTTGGCAGGAGTTCAGGGACCAGTATTATAGTAACTCAGTTGTTTCTGCCACTGTTATTGATGTTGATGGTGATCTAGCGTTGAAACTGAATGAACCCATCTATCTTCCAGCTGACACACAGAATGCATTAGGAGACGAAGTAAAACTAAAATTCCTACTGGTCTAAGCCTTCTCCAGTACTTCTATGAAATGATTGTACTTTTCCTTGATACCCGATCCTGACGATGTTATACGGTAACATTGTTTTATCTCATCACTTGCATCAGGACATCTCCTGATGTAGCCGAGACTGCATAGGTCATTGAGGTGGTGATAGACGTTTCTGATGTCATTATCGTTCATATAGGTGTAGAAGTTGTCCTTGAGGGTCTGCCAGATGTTATAACCATATGATACTTCTCCACTTTGCTCATTGTTGTGGATTACTGCCAGTATCTTCATCTTTGTGGCTCCACATGTTCCTTTAGGTTTCGGCATTGGGCTCTTCTCGGAATCCTTAAATAAAAACGACGTTATATATAATTTACGTATGGGTAAATTACCATACTAGTTTTAGTTAATTAGGTGGAAAAACTGTCAGAACCCAAGAGTACCAAGTGTCCCAGATGCGGGAATACGCATTTAATCAGCGATCTAGAGAACGGAGAGACTGTTTGTAACAACTGTGGGCTGGTAATAGAGGACGACATCATTGACATGGGGCCCGAGTGGCGCGCATTCACACAGACCGAGAAAAACGACAGACAGCGAACCGGACTCGGAATGAGCTACACATTATACGACAAAGGCCTATCAACGGTGTTTAGGGGAAACCGAGACGCTTACGGAAACCAACTGAAAGATGAGACCCGTATAAAGATGGACCGCCTCAGAAAATACGATAACAGAAGTAAATTCGATGAGACTTGGCGTAGAAATCTAAGCATAGCAATGGCGGAGTTAGACCGGTTAACAACTGCCCTTCATCTTCCACAAAACATCAAGGAACAATCCGCGCTACTCTATAGACGAGCATTAAAGATGGACCTGATAAGGGGTAGAAGCATTGACGCCTTTGTTGCAGCTACGATTTACGCTACATGTAGACAGAACAACTTACCCCGACCCCTGAAAGAGATCTCCAGACTCTCCACCCGGGAACACGGTGAGATAGCTAGAACCTATCGGCTTCTATTACGAGAAATGGGGCTGAAGATGCCCATTGATGATCCCATGAAGTTTGTGCCTAGCATCGCAAGTAAGCTCAAGCTGCGACGAGATACTGAGCAAATGGCTGTACATATTTTGATGAAGGCAAAGAGGCGGAATGGTCTAAGCGGAAAAGATCCAAGGGGGCTCGCAGCCGCCGCGCTCTATATGGCATGTATCCGAAACGAGGATAGACGCATACAGAAGGAAGTTGCTGATGCCGCCGGGACCACAGAGGTTACTCTTAGGAACAGGCTAAGGGGCTTGGAACAGACCATACAAGAGATTGAGATGCAGGATCAGGCTTCAAAGATCATTAAAGAGTCTTAACTTTCTTAAATTACGGACTTGTAGAATACACATTGAGTTGATGTTATGAAAAAACTACCAGGATTAGATGAGGCTTTCAAGAAGGCAAAGGTTGTCTTCATGACCACATTCAAGGGAGACGAGGAAAGAACCAGACAAATGACCAACTACAACACTGAGCTGGGCGAGGTGATCTGGTTCCCCACCGAGAAAGACACCAGAAAAGTGACGGATATAAAGAAAAACAACAAGGTACTCCTGACGTTCCCTGCTGGAAATCGAGGGGAATACTTTGAGGTGGAAGGTGAGGCAAGTTTCGCGTCTGATGAAGAGGTATTGGAGAAGTGGGAGTGGTGGTGGCTCTATTGGCACCCTGCACAGAAGGAACGTTTCTGGTTCCCCCGTGAAAAGGATGAGCGAAGGGTGATCATCAACATCGAGCCCAAAGAGGCACGATTAGTAAAAAGATAGCCAAATTAATTATTTCTTCTATACGTTTTTCTCTGTATTATATCAGTAAATCATTACAAGTAAATAGTATAGACAGAAGCTTTTATTGAGGGCATCGTTGAATTAGGAGAGATTAGGGATGCGCGAGTTTAACGCTGAGATAGACGAAGATCTATACAACTACTTGGATTTCCTAGAGCGCACACGGTTCATAAAAAACAAGAACGATGCACTCCACAAAGCGTTACTCTTATTCAAGAAACTCTCAATGCATGACTGGCTCCCCGACATATACCGCATCGGTGAAAACCGCGTAATAATCATGGACCGAGGCATGCTCCTAGACCTTTTTGAGTCTCTCTCCGAGGTTGAGATATATCGTGCAGGAAGCACTACCGCGCTCAAACGTAAGGTACTCAAACCAGAGTTCAGAGACATCAACCTAACCCACAAGGGTAACTGGCCTCTTGTACTCAACGAGCTCCAGAATCTCGGTTGGGGTAATTTTGAACGAATCGAGGATGAGATAAAGATAGAAAGTGCGGCTGTTCCCTCAGCGTATCTTCGTGGATACCTTGAAACCATGTTCAAGGTGCATCTGGAGGAACACCATACAAACATCGATGACTTGGTGATTTTCCGAGTAACCTCACAAAAACGTGATACGTGGCTTTAGAGCCCCGTCCATGGGCATCTCTTGTAAGGACCAATCACAATTGTGACTACTGTACCTAGTATTCCTTCTAGTGCCAGTTCGCGTTCTAGGAAACTGTTAAGGTCTTCCATCTGCTCAAAGATTACCTCTATCAATAGGTCTACGTCGCCACTTGTTCTATAGAGCACATGTACGTCTGGGTTTTTCTCTATGACTTTGACGATTTCAGAAATTTTCGCTGGCTGGACCTTTAAGCCTATGAATGCTTTGATGGCTCTTCCTAGTTTGTGGTAGTCCATGATGATTGTGAATTTTTTAATTATGCCTTCCTCTTGGAGTTTGTCGATCCTGTTTTTGACTGTTGCTTCGCTGACGCCTGCTTGTTCTGCGATGTGTTTGTAGGTGCATCTTGCGTCTTCTGTTAGGCATCTTACTATCTTGAGATCAAGGATATCCATAGACATTTGTGTTCATTATCCTCCTAGACGTATAAATTTTTATGGTTTCTTCAGATATGTTGTGGTTTTCTTTAATCTTTTTTATGTTTTTTTTAATGATGTTAAAGATATTTTCTAGGATTTCCGCACTCTACATGGTTATGTCAAAACAACATCCTGTTAATCCCAATATTTGCATGTATGAAACAAACTCAGTTTTTTTTCTTTAAAGAAATTGTAGGAAAAACAAGCTTTGATTAAAGAAATTCATAATAAATAACGTGATAACTTAGATTTCTTAATGGGAGTTGATATAACCTGTATTGATAGTATATACAATCGTGCAAAAAATGGAAGCAATAAACAAAATCCCCATATCCCTATACAAAAGCCTATCAGACAAACTAGTCTCCGTAATCCTCGACTCTGATGATCGCGACGCGATATCAACAGAGGAGACGAAAAAAATCATTTATCTATGGAGACAAGATCAACTCACATCCCCCACGGGAATAGAGACACTGCTAAAGGCAGGGGTCAAGGTTGATCAGGTAGCAGTAGATAAGATACTGGATGATCTAGGACTCCAAGAAGTAGCGATTGCGGTCAAAGCCTTCTAATATTTATACTCTTTTCGTTCTATTTGTTTGAGGCGTGAATGATGGTTACGAGCTATACGTTAGCAAGGGTGAAGCCGACAAAAGATGTGATTGTATATGACATCGTGAAAGCTCTACCTTCTGTTAAAGAAGTCATTACTACCTATGGTGAGTACGATTTAATCATAAAGATTGAAGTAGACTCCTTAGCAGCGTTGGATGACTTTGTCTTTAACAAGCTTAGAATAATAGAAGGCATAGATTCAACAACTACACTGATTAGCGCTAATTTCCCTACTACAAAATGAGGTGTTTGATTTGAAGTTCCCATCTGTTGTCTCTGATGTGATGAAGGATATCATCTCAATTGAGGCAGATGTTTTCATCTCTGAGGCAGCCCAAAGGATGATCGAAAACAAGATCGGCAGCATAATAATCACAGAGAACGGAGAACCAAAGGGAATCATAACCCGTTCAGACATGATTAAAAGAGTGATAGTAACACACAAGGACCCACGCGAAACCACCGCGGGCTCTGTGATGTCCAAGCCATTAATCAGTATAGAAGCATGTACCCCCATACTTGACGCAATGAGATACATACGTGACCATGATATCAACCAAGTCCTGCTATCTGAAAACTCAAAGTTTGTAGGCATTGTCTCTGAGGGAGACTTGGTACGCGCCGTAACACTGTGTTCACTTACACAGTTCAGTTCACTGCTTCGCAGACCATAACCCTGTATCAGAAAAGGAACCTTTTTCCCTTTTCAACCATTCATAGCCGTGTCATGAGTGATGAAAAACTCAGCCTAGCTGATATTCTATACAAGAACCGGAGCTTTGTCTTGGCTATGCTTGGAGTACCTGTATTTGGGATGGCTATCGCAGCAGGTTTGATCATCTATATAAAACCAGACAACATGATCGTGGTCCTCGGCGTCATACTATTCGTAGCCGTACAATACATAATGACCATGTTCTTCTGGATGAAACGAGTCGAAAAACTAGCGAAAAACAAAACACCCGAAAAGAAAGAAGTCATAGAGACATCCTCTGCAAAACCGATTGTAGCCGAAGTTGAAGGTGTGCTTGAGCCAGAGGAAAAGCGTGTTTTTCCTGTAAAGGATGAGTGAGAAAATATTACTCACGCCCTATTGAGGCTTGTAGAGAAATTACCATAGGAATTATAGTCATTACTAGACTCCGTTTCGTATTCGGAAACCTTTTTATCAAAAAGAAATCCTATAAGGTGAATCACTTTGATGAAAAAGGTCACCATCCTTACTCCACCAGAGTATGAGGGACTGGTCCTTGAATCCCTCGGAAAAGCCCGAGTAACGCAGCTCAAGCACGTTACAGGCTCCGAGTTTGAGGGACTTGAAGCACCCGTTGAACAAAAGGTGGATTATAAGGAACTCTACCAGAGAGTCCGGACCCGCTTGCTTGAGCCACTTGGCCTAGAATTGAACGAAGTTACGCGGGTGACCCCAAGCACTGAAGAACTTAGGGAATTTGCACGGGACCCGGAAGGCAAGGTAGACTCGCTAATTAAGGAGGCTGACAGCCTCATCAGTAAGATCAAAACCAGCCAGGAAGAGGTCCACGCTCAAAATAACAAGCTAATCTCTGAGTTACAGGCCAAACTTGAGGCAGAGGAAGAGGACCTTAACAAGGCAAAGTCTGAACTCATCAAACAGCTTGAGAACATTGACGCAAGCAAAGTCGCACAGTATCAAGAACGCCTCAAACTGAAAACAAGGCTTGACTCGCTTTCCGCGCTTGAACCAGATGAGTTGAAGAACTGCTTTGCGGTTGGTGTTGTAAAAACTGATTTCATACCCCAGATGAACGAGTACCTAAAACGGTACCAGAACACATACTCAAAAGTCTCTGAGCTTAACAAAGATGAGAGCCTATTATTCGTCTTTGGCGACGATGATAGCAAGAAATGGATAGACGCCCTCTTCTTAGTCTACGATATCCGGGATATCTTTGATGTCCTAGATCCTGCTGATGTACTCTTAGTGCTCGATGAGAGCAAAAGGCAAGGCGCCATCAAGAAGTACAAGGAGAGACTCAGTAGCTTAGAGAAGGAAGCCATTCCCCCCGAGTCCGAAACCAAAGAGGAGAAAGAACTCAGGCAAAAGATCGAGGCAATGGAATCAGAGCACGAGAAACGTGTAACCGACCTCAAAGAAGAGTACGACTCCAAGATAAAGTCAAACGAGGAGATGCACACAAATCAACTCAAGGAGTTACAGGAGGAGCAGAAGGAATCCTATGGTGTCATCGCATATTATGCACGTGTTGTCTGGATGTACTCGAGGAAGAACACACATGTTCTTAGAGGTAAGGTAATCAGCGTTATACAAGGTTACACACCTGAAAACAAGATAGACGATCTCCGTAAAGCAGTCGAAGAAGTTGAGAAAGCGGTAGGAGAAAGAATCTTCGTCGAGATAGCAGAGCTAGACGAGGGCGATCACCATGCTCCTACACCCGAGAAAGACTTCAAATCAGATAAACTACAGCCACTCTGGATACTCACAAGACTCAGGGGTTGGCCTGGAGCCGAGGAACTTAACCCAGGCTATATCAGCGTATTGGTATTCTGTTTCCAGTTCGGTTTGATGTTCGGAGACATCGGTCAAGGACTTGTGTTCCTTGCGCTGGGTCTTGCACTCAACGGTAAGTACAAGGAGGGTATGATGAAGTACCTTTTCGCCTTGTTCGTGCCAATGGGTCTTGCAGCCATCGTATTTGGCTTCATGTATGACTCAATATTCCTGTATGAGCACGAGATCACCCACTGGTTAGTGCATTCACTACATTGGGAAGGAATTTTTGACAGCCACGAGCATCTGCTGCATGTCATAACACCATT
>JAOZIG010000094.1 GCA_026014515.1 Candidatus Bathyarchaeota archaeon
GTCTCATCCATTAAGCAAGATAATCCCAGATTTCAGTCTTCACAGCTACTATGCAGGTATCAATATGGCGTTTGCCGAGGTTGTGGGTATGGGGTGTAAACAGTTAGCCTTGAGCAGTCCATACTCCAAGGAGATGGCTGAAGAGATGCTAGAGGCTACAGAGTATGCGGCTAAGGAGTATGGCACCGTTTTGATGATGGAACCAGACCTCCTAGTATCAAAACTATTCCCACCAAACATCGCGAAAGACAAGACCGTTATACTGATCGCACACGACCAATCCGTACTGGATGAATATCAGATGCTCAAGAAGCTGAAAATATATAGTAATGAAGAAGATAACCCGGATGACTTGGAGACCGAGATAGCCCAACGGTTCGGAGCCTTACTCAGCTACGACGAAGCCACAATAAACAGGTTAATCGCGAAAAACGGTTAGGTAGGCGGGGGTCTAACCCCTAGAGTAAAGTCTATCGCCATCACGTCACCGTCCCTGATGATGCTGAAAGTAACAGTGTCCCCTGGTCGTGTGTTTCTCGTGAGATAGACCTGTAGCTTGTAGAAGCTATCCATGGTTAACCCGTTTACCCCTATGATGACGTCACCACCGATGTCGTATGGGAATCCACCAACGGTGACTGTTGTAGTTGAACCCAGTAGTCCAGCCTCGTATGCTGGACCACCTTCAACCACAGTGGCTACCAGTGTTCCCTTTGTATTGTTGTCAAGTCCCATGGCTTCAGCCATGCTTGGGAACATATTGTATCCACTTATTCCTAGCCAAGGGTGTTCGTATTCACCGGTCTCGATGAGGCTGGTTATCTCGCGGCTAATGGTGTCACTGGGTATGGCGAACCCGATACCGCTGAAATCATTCGTACTACTGAGGATGGCTGTATTCATGCCGATTACTTCTCCTTTCAAGTTAAGGAGAGGTCCACCGCTGTTTCCGGGGTTGATGGCTGCATCAGTCTGGATAACATCCACCACAACATATCCGCCTGTAGCATCCATCTGGCGACCAGTTGCGCTGATTACACCCACTGTCATAGTGTTTGCCAGTCCAAATGGGTTGCCAATAGCGATGGCTGTCTCGCCTACAAGTAGTTCACTGCTTACACCGACATCCAGTGGATGTAGCAGTCCATTTGGGGCGTTAACCTTGATTACCGCCATATCGCTGTAGGGATCTCGACCCACCAGTTTCGCTGTTAGCACCGCGCCGGTCTGGAATGTGACTTGTATGCTTGTGGCGTCCTCAATTACGTGGTTATTGGTTACTATGTGTCCAAGTGTATCATAGACCCAACCGCTTCCTGTGCCAGTATCTGTCTCAATTAATACGACACTGTTTCTCGTCTGGTTAAATATCTCGATGACGCCGATGTCCTGCGATGTCTCGCTAATATCCAGTATTCTGATCTCTTCTTTGAGGCTGTCTATCTCCTGTTCTGCGCTTCCAAGCTGGAACTGGAGTGTCTGTATCTGGGTTTCAAGCGTACTTGTGTCAACATTGGGGTCATTGTAGATGGTTGTATAGGTAAGAACTCCCACGTTGACTACCATCATAACCACGACGATAGCCCAGATCATATTATCCCTGTTTCTCGGCTCGTTCTCGTATTCACTCAAATTAGATCAAACTATGAAATGGTAAAGATACGGTAAAAAGATATGTCAAAATTAGGTCAAAATCACGCCAAGGTGTGGAGCTAGTCCACATAGTGTTTGTAGGTCTGGTCCTTGAGTTTCTGGAGAACCTCAGCCATAATCTCATCGCTTGGCACACGGAAAGTCGGTAAATCGCTCTCACCCTGAGGTGTACGAACCAATGCATCTTTCTTCCAAGCAGTCACAGCCTCAGTCATCAAAGTACCAGCCTCTACAAGGGTCAACCAGCAGAGCTTCTCATAGGTATCACCCCTGTGAACCGGGATTTCTCGGCGTCCTACAATGTCTCCTGTGTCTATATTGGGGTCGATGAAGTGGCATGTTGAGCCGATGGGTATATCGTAGTAGACGCTCCACGCTGGGCTCGCTGAGCCTCGTACCTCGGGTAAGAGACCCGGGTGGCTGTTGAGCATGCCGTCTGGTGGTATGGCTAGTATTTTTTTCCTGATGATGCGTGTTCCTCCAAGAACTCCGAGGTCTGGTTGTAATTCCTCTATTAGTTCTCTACATTGTTTCTTGTTGTGATGGGGTACCTTGTATCGTGGAATATCCCTTCCTTCCAGTAGCTCTGTGAATGTGGGTGCTACCCTGTGCCCCTTGATACGTTCAAGGAACTTTCCCTTCTCCTCTTCCGCTATATCACTGGCTTCCTCAATGATAGCCATAGGCATATGACCAGCGTTCATGAGCTGCATCAGCATCTCCCTTCCGTAAGGGTGTTCCTCTAAGACCAAGAACACGAATTGTTTATCGGACATGGGCAATGAAAAGTGGGGTAGGCTAATAAATTATACTAGTAGAGGCTGCCAGTGAGCGCTGAACTGCAACTACAACTCGGCGTATCAGGGATCTCTGGGATGGCACCCATGATCAATTGCTTGAAGTTCTCACTGTTCTTCTCCATGGTCTCTATAACCTCAGCCGCGCTGACAGGTTTCTCTGCCCACACATCATAATCAGTGACCATTGCCACACTAACATAGCATATCTGGGCTTCACGAGCTAGGATTACCTCTGGGTACATGGTCATGCCGATGATGTCGCAGCCCCACTGCCTGAACAGTTTGGACTCAGCTCTTGTACTGAACCTCGGTCCCTCTATACAGACATAGGTTCCCTCCTTGTGTATCTTCAAACCCAGTTTGTCTGCGTGATCTCCAAATACCTGTCTAAGTTCTGGGCACAAGGGGTCCGCTGCACTGATGTGACATATTTGTCCCCCCTCGTAGAATGTGTCGCTACGGCTCTTGGTCCTGTCAATAAACTGGTCAGTGAGCACAAAGTCACCCGGTGCATAATCCATTCTCAGGCTACCTACAGCGCTACTTGCGACGATTCGTTTAACACCTAGCTGCATCAATGCCCAGATGTTTGCCTGAAACGGAATCTTATGGGGAGGAATAACATGTCCGTCACCATGTCGTGGTATGAAGGCGATCTTCTTTTCTCCGTAATCTCCTATGGTTACTGTTGCTGATGGTGAGCCATA
>JAOZIG010000284.1 GCA_026014515.1 Candidatus Bathyarchaeota archaeon
ACAGGAGTGAATTATGGTCGTTCACTGACCAATAAGACACTGTTGCTTGATGCCGGTAACGTGGCAAGTGGTTCTGCAGTTGTTGAGCAGTTCTATGGCGAACCTGCTGGAGCAATGCTTGATCTCCTGGGATATGATGCAGTAGCTCCTGGTCCGGCTGACTTTGCCTATGGTGTCGACTACCTGGTACAGGCTGCTCGTTTTGCTGAAGCAAACACTGATCTGAAGGTATTGAGTGCGAACGTGCTGAATGCCCGTGGTGAATGGGTGTTCCAGCCCTACCAGCTTTACTCCTACAATGGATTCATTGTGGCAGTTGCTGGAGTGAGTGCTCCGGTTGATAGTGCACGAGGACTGTCCTTCTTAAGCCAGGATGTTGTTGATAATGCACAGTACGCTGTTGATCAGATTCGACAGGTTGCTGATTTTGTGGTACTCCTTGGTAATATTGGTAATGTAAATGGAATTACCAGTGAAGTGATTGCCCAGAACATTGATGGTATTGATCTGATTGTTGACGGTGCGGCTGCGAAAGCTCCTGCAGGCGGCAAGCGTGTTGGTGATACGGTCATTGTGAATGCTGGAGCGAAGCTCTCGAGTGTTGGTGTGGTTGAAGTGCATGTCAAAGACAATGCGGCGACACGCGTAACCCCGTTGAGAATCACCTCTGGTGATGTTAATAATCCTGCACAGTCAGCGCTGGCACAGTGGGCTGGAATCAGCTACGTACCGGAAGATGCTGCTGTTCGTGGGTACATTGATGCAGTGAAGGGTGCCTATGCGAAAGCTACTGCACCGAAACCAGCTGCACCGAAGGCAGAACCTGTAGTTGAAGCTGCTGAAGTGGCAGTTGAAGCTGTAGTACCTGCAGCTCCTGCAGTAGATGAAGATGTAATGGTCAAATCCAACGATGGGCAGAAGAATTTCTACCTCTACGTGGTCCATACAAATGATGTGCATGGACGCATTGAAGCTGACCCGGGTGTCGGTTATGCAAATCTTGCTACATTGGTGAACATGGGTCGTTCGGTAACGAATAAGAACCTGCTGCTTGATGCTGGAGATGTTTCACATGGTACATTGCTGACTAATCTGTTCGAAGGTGAAACGGCTGCTGTACTTCTTGATATGCTCGGATACGATGCAGTTGTTCCTGGAAACCATGACTTTAACTATGGTAAGGAGCGTTTGATCGAGGCTGCAAAGATTGCTGAACAGTACTCGGATCTGAGAGTTCTTGCTGCAAATGTTCTTGATGAACAGGGTAAGATGGTATTCCAGCCTTACCAGTTATACTACTTTGATGGATTTACGGTAGGTGTGATTGGAGCTACCACTCCTGACACTGAGACAAAGACTCATCCGAAGAATGTTGAAGGACTCTCCTTCATGAGTGATGAAGTCGTCTATGGTGCACAGGCAATGGTTGATGAAGTACGTGACCGAGCAGATTATGTGATCGTACTTGCACACCTTGGTCTCGACGAGGATGGATCCTATGGCGTTACCAGCAGAATGCTTGCTGAAAACGTGAAGGGAATTGATTTGATTGTTGATGGCCATAGTCATACCGTGCTTGAAAATGGTCAGCGTGTTGGTGATACCCTGATTGTCTCTGCTGGCGAATATATGAAGCAGGTCGGTCTGGTGGAAATCGCAGTACGCAATGGTGAAGCTGTCGGTGAGACTGCTGTACTGATCTCAGCTGAAGATGTCGCTGATCCTTCGAAGAATGATTATGCGAAGATGCTGGGTATTACTGAAGTAACTCCTGATCCGCAGGTAACTGCTTATGTTGAGAGCCAGAAGGCTCGACTCGAGCAGATCACCAACGAAGTGGTTGCTTATACTCCTGTATACCTTGATGGAGAGAGAAACAATGTTCGGACCAAACCGACCAACCTCGGTAACATGATTGCCAAGGCTATGGTTGAAGCGACCGGTGCAGATGTTGCCTTCACCAATGGAGGAGGGATCAGAGCTTCTATTCCTGCTGGAGAGGTGACTCGTGGAGATATCATTACTGTTCTTCCATTCAACAACACAGTTGTGGTGGTTGAAGTCACCGGTCAGGATATCTATGATGCTCTTGAATGGGGTTACTCACGATTGCCTGAAAGCAATGGCGGATTCCCGCAGACAGCCAACATGGGTATTGTCTACAGCCGCTTCAGTGATCCAGGTAATAGAATTAAGAGAGTGCTGATCAATGGTAAGGTTGTTGATCGTAGCGCTACATATACCTTGGCTACGAATGATTTCATGGCCGCAGGTGGTGATGGCTACACGATGTTGAACAGACCAATTGTGATGTACGGTGTCGGTTTGGATGAAGTTCTTACCGATTACATGGTCAAGCACAACCAGAAATAGGGCAAATAAACCAAATTTCAGCCGCTCGTTCATCGGGCGGCTGTTTTATTATTTGAGTAATTACATACAGTGGTGTACACTAGTGATGTAGGGTAGAGAACTAGTTCATACATCTAGCCTTGCTATCTATGTAATCTGCCCATGTTATTCAGGTTACAAATAGAGGAGGCCTAGAACCATGGATATCAAGCTGAAGAAACCTATCGCTATTACCGGTGCGCTCATTGTACTCTTTATTATTATATTGCTCATCAGTAATGGGAATGTCACCTTGAATGTATTTTCTCTCGTTATTCTCCTTGCGCTCATTGCGTTGGTGTGGTTTAGATATTTACAGGCAAATAATGTTACCGTAGATGTAACAAACCCGGTCCCATCGGAAGCTCCTAAGAGGGAATCAGAGCCTAGCGAAAATGATGAAGATATGGCAACCCGTACTGGAGCAGTTTGCGAGAAAGCAGGGGTATATGTGTGCAAAGATCATCCAAAACGTAAAGTTACCATGAAACTTGGCAATAGGTTTCCCCCGTGTCGTGGCGATAAAAAAGGACACTCTGCTATCTGGAAATTGCAAGAATAATCATCTTATTAATACCGTTGTTCTCAGCACCATGCGCATACGTGTGGTGCTGTTTTTCTCTGTTTAATACGCAATAGCGTTGATACTTTTTCCAGTTATCAGTAATGTTATATAGTTGGATTATGAATAAGGACTCGGTATGAAACGACGACAATTTCTTACGTTATTACTCTTCAGTATATGTGTGTTGGGGCAAATG
>JAOZIG010000195.1 GCA_026014515.1 Candidatus Bathyarchaeota archaeon
GTCAGGCGAAGTCCTTAAGGAGGAGCTTTGGAGGCGTAGGTCCCCTAGATGAGCCCCCCGAGATACGTAGTCGTAATAAACTGGAAAAGAGGAGGATATTCTCTTTGAGTCAGTTGTCACCAGTCTTTTTCCTTAAGGAAATTTTACGTCCTACCAACCTCCAGAGACTATCCTCCTCTTTTCCAGTTTATTACGACTACGTATCTCGAGTCCCCATCCCGGGGGCAGGTGGATTCATGTTGTACTGGACTGGTCTTTGTGCCCCAGTAGTCGAAGAATTCATCAAACATTATGTTCCCCTCGGGTACATGATGCCTTTTCTCGAGTACTCCATGTACCTATCCCAGGGTGCCAATCCCTACATGCGATTGGCTCCCCTCTTAATGCATTGTGTCGGGTTGTGTATGCCTCCCTTTTTCTCTCTTCTTCTTCACATTTGGTGGAATTTTTGTAGCCTTAGTTTAGTTAACGACGACACATTTCCTATTCTTCAGACTATACAATCCTACATTTGGTCTCCCATCCCTATGGCCATTAGTTACACCTTTGGCACCCTAGCTCCATCTGATTCATTTCAGTGGATGGGTGCCTCCGTGTTAAGTGACGCCGCTGTTTGCCGTTTACTCGGGAATAAGCGGGTGGCAGAAAGATCAGCCTTCCCAGGCACCCCAGACCCGGCGGTCTGGGCCCCCTTTAAGTACAACGGTAAGTTTGCTAACCCCGGTTTATCCCGCGGTAGATTGGCCCCCGTTGTGCAGCATTGCACGAAAGGTCCTCGCGGAGGTGGACTTAGCCCTTACTGGGAAGTGTCGTCCGAACGCGTAGATTTGAATGAGTGCATTCGCGTCGATGGTTACATTCCGGAGTTAGATCCGGCTTGTGACGCCTCTCGTCCAGAGTGGATCGATCCCTACAAAGGACCCCTAAACAAATCTTTGCGTCAGGCGAAGTCCTTAAGGAGGAGCTTTGGAGGCGTAGGTCCCCTAGATGAGCCTCCCTCCGTTTCTGAGCGCAGGGTAGCCAAGCATAAGGTGCGGACTCTGCTGAGTGCAGAAGAAAAGCAGTTCCTTCGAATGAAAAGGTGCTTGTCTCGTGATCCTAAGAAATTGGAGCACCGTGATCGAGCCCTGATTGAGAAGGTGCTTGCCAGCAAGTACGCGGGTGAGCTACTCGCCGCTACCCGCCCCCCGATCGAACCTGAAGGGTGGGACACCGTGCAGGCCGCCATGGATTATCCCAACGTGGATGTGACTATTCCTCATCAAATCTATGACGCGATGATGGCCTCGTTGCCTCCTATATTGGGCCAGTCCTTTCAAAAGTTACCTTACCCCGTTTTCCTCAGTGTTGTCAACTTCTTAAAGTCTCGCGATGTCTTTGGAGCTCTAGTTTCTTTGGAATTAGTCTCATGTAGTATACTAGGTTCAGGAATGGCGCCTGATCTCAAGACTGAGTTAGTGCGTTGCATAAAGATAACCACTGCCCTGATAGCCCTTAATGGGGCCAAGGATGTAGGTATGGCCTACATGGAATCCCGATTTGAACCTGAAGGGTTTGTGGAGTTCAGTAATATGTTCAGTCGTTTCTCATCCTCTCCTCTAGTGGTCAAGCTCGTTGCAGTTGTCCTAGCGTTTTTACCTGCGCTTGCCAAGGCTGAAACCACCATTTTTGGGAAGGCCCTGTTGGCCACCGCTCTCGACTGGTTATTAGCGTGGCGGGAAACTTTTGGCGCAACTCCCTTTGGTATATTGGCCGACTTTTGCACCTTTATCATGGGGCGTGTAGAGTTGTTTTCTCGCACTCACAACTGGGGTGATCTTTTTGGGTCATCCCCGCAGGTTGAGTGGCTCGATGAAGCTGACCGTCTTTCTAAGGAACTAGATCTGGCTAGGTCGAAGCCTGGTGAACATGTACCCAAGGTTGTGTGCACTAAGGCTAAAGCCCACGTGGCAAAGGCCTTGCGGTTTAAGGAACCTCTCATTGGAGCTCGGGCTCGCACCTTGGCAAGTGAGAGCGACAGGTTGGAGAAAGCCTTGTTAAATGAGCGCAAACCCCCCCTCGGCATCATTATGACTGGTCCTCCAGGTATAGGGAAAACCTCCCTGGTTAGCTTAGTCGCTAAGATCTACAAGCAGAGTAATGGGATTGATGATGACTTAAATGTCGTTTACTCTTGGAGTAATGATAAGTACCAATCTCCCAACGCCGTGTCTTGTATCATTAATGTTAATGATGCTTTCCAGATAAAGGACGAGTATTCAGACACTGGTCTTGACACCTATCAGAGTTTGGTTGACTCGTTCGCCTTGCAAGTCAGCGGGGCAGCTGTCGATGAAAAGAATGTCATTCTGACGCCGGACATTGTGTTTGTATCTACTAATGCAAGTGAGTATCAATTCTCCAAGAGCAAAGGTGGTGCAAATAAACTAGATAGGCGTTACATGATAGCCGAATTTAGTTGGTCCCTCAAATGCAGCGCAATTGCCGAGGAGGAAGGAATCCCTTGCTCAGAGGTGTTTAAACGCAGTAAAGAGAAAGACCTGGTCTTCTACAGATTAGGTTATATGGACAACACTGATAACAAGAACAAGATGGATATGAGTATTAAGCGAGAGCTTGATCCTCCTTGTAACACCTTGCGCATTGAGGATGTGCTAATTCGTATCATCGAGATGGAGAAGAACCGCCCTGACGTGCTGGCCCCATCTGACATTCTCGACTTCAATAACGTCTGTTCCCACAGGTACCCATGTAACTCTGTTTGTGGATGCTGGAAAAACGGGGAGTTAGTGGTCAAGGATGACGCAGTAGTAGTCGATCACCCTCGACAAGACGAAGGGGTAGCTTTGGATCGTTTCGAAACCGAAGGGTTAGATCAGTTCGAGCCCGAAGGTGAAATCCCTGTTGATATGAGCTACTGGATCATGGCTGCAGCTAGTTTGTTTGCTATGATTAGTATCCTCCTCACCGGGAAGCCACCTGCTTTGACGGTTCAACATAGAGTCATGGTCCCTGAAAAGATGGCGTATATCCTAGCTGCCCCAGCTGCTCTGGCCTTTTTAGCCCTAGCGGTTCGGTGGTTTCGCTCCATGAGTTGTGAAGGTCTTATTCACTCGACTCCTTCGGTACCC
>JAOZIG010000045.1:0-24041 GCA_026014515.1 Candidatus Bathyarchaeota archaeon
AACGGGTACTTCTGATGGATCAAGACCCGCACACACTACCCTCGTGACAATATCCCGCTCGGTGACGATGTCCTTTAAACCCTCTTCGGAGAAGACCAACAGGCTGCTTATACCGAATTTCGCCATTGCCCTCGCAGCGTTTTTAACGGACTCGTCAATGGTTGTTGTGATAACCCTCTCTGTCATAACATCATTAACCGTAAGCACTGTTTTCTCCACGTTTCAGGCTTCAATATCGGTTAAAAGCGATTATGGACGCTTGATAGGTTACTTAGTTTTGTATACCTTAAGCTCCTGTGGGAGCTTCTCACTCGCATACCTAAGCACCAAGGCAGCAGTATCAGGTTTCCATTTCACAAGATAATCATGTATCTCTCCGGGATACTCTCGTGACGCCTCCTTGAGCATCCAGCCTACACCCTTCTGAACCATATCATCCATGTCAGTCATCAAGGGCTCAGCGATCCTGTAGACATCATCAAGCATCAACCCCTTACGTGCTATTGGAACCATGGTAACCGCTGAGGCTCGTCGTCTCCAACGGTTCTCGCTGCTTGTCCACTTGATTAGCTCCTCCGTGAGCTTGGGGTCGTCTTTGACGCATTCGCTTATCATGTGTGTTGTGAGGTGGTCTGTTATGGCCCAGTTGCCCAGATAATCAACCAACTTATCGAATAAGGGGAAATGCTCTGCCGTGATTTTGAGTCTGAACCTGTCAAGCATCTTGAGCCCCACTGATGCAGCGTCAAGTACCCCGGTTTTCAGTAACTCCTCTGTGACAGCTAATGCTGCGGGTAGATCGCCTTTTACCTCTGGGTAGAACTGGTCGGCTATGGTCTTGTTCTGTTTTTGGCTCAAGCCATAGGTCTCTATGGGCTCCTTGAAGTATCGTAATAGGTCTGCTCTGCGCTCTGGGTCGCCTTGTTTCTCTATCTCAGCCATGATCCTGTCTGCAAGACTAGTCAAACGCCTCACCTATCTCGGCGTAGTCAATCTGGATAGCCTTGTCTTGCTTGGACAGAATGATGGTTTTACGCCACGCTGGGTTCTCCTCAGGGTGATCAAGCCGGTAATGGGCGCCTCTGCTTTCTTTCCGCTCCATGGCTGCCCTGATGATATACTCGCATACATCCAGCGCCATCAACGCCTCTAAAGCGTTCAATAACTGTTTCCCGGGCTTAGCAAGTATACTGCGTGCAGAGTCACGTAGCTCGCCTAGACGCTCAAATGCATCTACCAGCGAGTAGCTGTCTCTGATGACCCCCACGTTTTCCCACATATTCTCGCGTACAAGGTCCATCAAAGTTGGAGGCGTGTAACCTACGTCTCGAAAGGTAAGTTTCTCATAACGTTCAAGCTCGGATTTGGCGAGCTCATCAACGTTCTCAAAGTCATGGGATGCCGCGTACTCGACTGCACGCTGGGCTGCCCGGACACCGAAGACTGTTACATCGGTCAATGCGTTGCCGCCGTGTCTGTTTGCTCCGTGAATGCCGCCCATTACCTCTCCTGCAACAATGAGACCCGGTATACCTGTCTCTCCGTGTGTGTTTGCGACTACTCCACCCATGGTGAAGTGGCTGAGAGGCGCTATTCTGATGAGTTTCTCGTCTGCTAGGAGCTTCTCCCTGTAGTACTTGTTGTTCGCCATACCATACCAGTCATCTGGTTCACCGTTTTTCACGACCTCACGTGCATCAAGCAAAACCGCTCCTTCTAATCCGAAACCGTCATGAACTTCCCTCATCATGGCTCGTGATAATAGGTCGCGGCTCTTGGCGATGTATGGTCGCTCAGTGACGTTGTGCTTCTCTGGGACATTCTCACCTATGGTATTGACTATCTTGCCCTCCCAGACAACCTTACCGTCCACAAGTAGTGGTGGTGCATCTGGTTCAGCTAGGGCTAGGGGGAAGAACTGGCAGAACTCCATGTCTCTTAGTCTTGCCCCTGCGTTGATGGCGAGAACATAACCGTCGCCTGTGGTTCTTAGGGGGCAGTCTGTGCGTTTGAATAAGCCTCCTGCGCCTCCAGATGCTAAGAGTATGGCCTTTGTTTGGAATATTACTGGTTGGCTCTCTCGTCCATGATAACCGACAGCCCCAACAACGGCGTCATCTTTCTTGATTAGCTTGGTTATGATGATGTTCTCGATGAACTCAACGCCTAGGTCTCGTAGGTACTTGACCTGCGGTAACGTGATGCCTTGACCTAGTTTGGTCTCAGGGGCACCTACACTGATACCTCCATGCCGTTCATTGACCACACAGCCATACTTGTCAAGCTCCAAGACACGCTCCCCACCTTCCTCAACCAAGACCTCGACAAGCTTGGGGTCATTCAATCCTTTCCCGGTGCTTAGGGTTCGTTGCCTGTGTTCATCGACAGTCATACCGCCTACTGCTGCGAGGTAGCCGCTACCAGCGACGATGGTACAGTTGTTGTAGCCTGCTGGTGCCTTTGATACTAGGGTTACTTTGGCGCCTTGTTCGTGGGCGTGGATGGCGGCTCTGAGTCCTGCGCCTCCGGTGCCGATTATGAGTATGTCTGTCTTGACGTTGATGACCATAATGGGAAAAAGTGTGTAGGGGGTTTTAAACGGTATCCTCAAGGCTTGGTCCATCAGGGGTCCGGTAGACTCTGATGGGTTTCAGCCACTCTGGGTTCATATCTGGGAAATCAACCCGGTAATGTGTTCCTCTGCTCTCCTCTCGTCTTAAAGCGGATAACGTGGTTAGGGTTGATGCCATTATAGCCATCCGGGTCTCTGCTGCCTGTTTCTGGTGACTGATAGTTTCCTCATTGAACCTGAGCTTACTCATCTCGTGTAATCGATTCAGTGCTTGGGTTAGGCTTTCTTTGCTGCGTACGATGCCTACGTTATACCACATGAGAATCCTTAGCTCCTTCAAGGTCTCGGCTGGATCTGTCTCAGTCGTGTAGGTTCCCTTGAAATCGTAGTCTATCTCTGGTCTAGTGTGTTTAGCTGCGTATTCTGCGGCTGATGCTCCCGCTCGTGCACCAAAGACAACTATCTCGGTTAATGCATTGCCTCCAAGCCTATTTGCGCCATGTACTCCACCTGTTACTTCTCCAACTGCGTATAATCCGGGGACGTTTGTGCTACAGTCGGGTCGTATCTCGACTCCAGCCATGGTGAAGTGGGTTACTGGAGTAACCTTGAAGGGCTTCTCATCCGCCCTCATATCCATGAGTACTTTACGTTGACTGTCCTTAGCATACAGGTTCTCTATTCCAACCTCGTTGATTACATCACTGGCATCAAGAAGCACAGCACCATCAACACCTCTACCCTCATGCACCTCACTCATGATAGCCCTGCTCAAGTGATCCCTTGCCATAGTAGTTAATGGACGCTGAGTGATCCCATGCTTCTCAACAATATCCTCACCAAGACTGTTGAGAAGTGTGCCCTTGTCTACTAGGTCTCCATAGATGGCGAAAGCAGGATAGCCTTCCTCGGCTACCGCGACTGGGGCAAATTGGATAAACTCCATGTCTCGTAGGGTTGCACCAGCCTCGTATGCCAGCGCGTATCCATCACCAGCAATATCCACAGGGCAATCAGTTCTACTGTAGGCTCCCGCTGATCCACCGGCTGCGAGTATGGTTGCTCCTGCCTTGAATACTACTGGTTCATCTCTGAGTCCAACGGCTCCAATCACTCTGTCCTTTTCCTTGATTAGCTCAGTGATTGTGCACTTGTCTACGAGTTTGACGCCTCTTTCCTTGAGGTACTTAACCATGGGCTGTATGAATCCTAGTCCTCTTGCCTCTGGGTTGTCTCCGCAGAGCACGTTACCGTATCTTGTGGTGATAACTACCCCATATTTTCGGAGCTCAAGTAACCGCTCAGCGCCTTCCGATACCAGTACATCTACGAGGGCTGGATCGTTGAGGTGTTTTCCCCCTTCCATGGTGGCTTGTCTGTGTTCTTCGACTGTGTATCCGTCTATAGCGGCTCTGAAGCTACCGTTTGCGACTATTGTGGCATTCTTCATGCCTGTAGCTGCCTTGCTGACAATCAGTACGTTTGCGCCTCGGGCTTCTGCCTCTATAGCTGCTCTGAGTCCTGCGCCTCCGCTGCCTATGATGAGTACGTCGGCTTCGTAGTAAGTGGTCATAGGTTAAAGATGGTGGTTGTTTGTTTAACGGTTACTCAGCCAAGTAGACCCTTTCTAGGCAATACTCCTCGGCTGACTCACGGGTAAGCACTGCTTCTACCCTGAGCTTGGGATCAAACTCGTTGAGGGTCGCCTGTATACTGGGTAAGGTCAAATGAGTGCATAACCCATTCAGGAACATACCACAGTCCACACCTACATCAAGAAACGCCTCAAAGAAAGGACAACGATTTAGGAGGAACGTTACGCTTTTTTCGTCTTGTTTGTGGACTCTGATCTCTGTTCCCGCGTCTTCCATAAAACGTCTGTAGACTTCTGCGCCGATCTCTATTGTGGTTAGGTCTTTTGGTAGTTTTCTGCGCATTTCTCGTGCGATGAGTACTCCTTGGCGTTTGCTGGCTTCTTCAAGTATCTCCAGTGCCTTGTCTGTGCCTAGGATTTCTATTACCTTCATCACGTACAGGATATTCAGGTCGTAGGCTCGTCTGACGCCGTCGAACATATTGTGAACCAGCGTCCTGTATGGTTTAAGGGTTTAGGAAACCAGTCAAATACAACCAAGAACGAGTGTGATATAATGAAGGAAAAATCCATCCTAGACGCAGCCATAACATTCACAATACTCCAACTGGTACTCATAGTGCCCCAAGGAGTACGTGACCTAGTAAGGTGGGAGAACCGTGTACTCGGGGGAAGCTACCTCACAGGCATACTATTGATAGCCATACCTGTATTCGTCATTGTTGTACGGCGCTACGAGTTCAGACTGATGGGCGTAACCGTGGAGGACTGGAGAAAAAGCGTCAACAACGGGTTCAGAGGATGGCTCTTCTTCTTGGCTCCTCAACTGGTCATGGGTTTCTTTATGCAGTGGGGGCTCAGATACCAAGACTACCCCATGCTCGCAGGGATACTGAGCATCATCGTGTTAGCAGCATGTATATTGATGAGCAGGGGAATGTTTGGCTCAGCCTCTGATAGGCGTCTCTTGGTTGTTGGGTTGATCATGGTGTTCCCATTCATGGTTAGTTTGGGTTGGAATGGTTTCTCGACTAGGATGTTGAAGGAGTATATCTGGAATATCCTCGTGGGAGGTTTCGCTGAGGAGTTCTTCTACCGTGGCTACGTCCAGTCCAGCGTCAACCAAGAATACCAACGGGAATGGAAAATAGGCAAGACAAGCTTCGGACCCGGATTAATAGTCTCAGCAATACTCTATGGTGTGAGTAGAGGACTCAGGGTCATGAAACCTTGGAGTGGCATCTATGATTTCGCTTGGGGCTGGAGCCTATACGCCTTCACTCTAGGAATCTTCTATGGGCTCATCCGGGAGGCATCAGGTGACATACTGGCATCAGGTACAGCAAACAGCATGATTGACGCCATTGGGGAAGCATTCCTACGGGTTGTGGGTTAGAAAGACCCCAGCACTTGATCCAAAGAAGCCTCCTCAACCGTGATAGAGACACCTGTCTGGTCTGTCTTCAAACAGTAGACCCCGGTTATTTCGAGAATGTCTGGTATCTTGGATCGGATGAGTTTGACATCTTTCCCAGACACCGTGACACGTCGCAGGTTCTCCTTGAGGCTAATCGACTTCAAGCCATGATGTGCTACAACCTCGTGGAGCGTCTTCAAGGCGATCAGGGCATCATGTGTGAAGCAGATGACCAGTCTTCCCTCTGATGCTTCTATGCTGTGCACAATACCTCCGATACACGTTAAGCGATCCACGGCTTCTTGTACAACTTGGCTTTTCTCTGCACCATCGCCTACGAGGGATACCTCATGAATACGCTCATCATCAACGGATATCTCTACACGGGGTAGATCACCCTTTACCAACGTGCCAGTCTCGGTGAGAGCCTCCCCCCTTGAGATTAGCCTGATGTCCAGCTCAGGGTTCTTATGCCTGAAGACCTTATCGTGGAGAACCTTGGCACCGTTGCTACTCAGGAGATAAGCGTCTCTTGTACTGATCTCTCTCAGCTTCTCCGAGCCCTCCACCAAGTGAGGATCAGCCGAATAAACACCACCCACATCCTTGACCAAGACCAGTTCATTGGCGTCTAGACACCGAGCCAGTACTGTCGCTGTGGTGTCTGTGCCTCCCCTACCCAGCGTCGTGACCATCCCGTTGATGCTTCTACCTACAAACCCAGAAACCACAGGTGTCACACCCCTGTTCAGTAATGGTTTCAAGCCATATGCGACGGCTTTCCTACACTCATCCATGATGGGCTCGGCGTCACCAAAATTATCATCGGTGATTATCGGCCAACCGGGGGAGTCAACAGTAAACTCCTCGGCTCTGATGCCTATGAGTTCAAGTGCGGATGCGAATAGACGTGTACTCTGTTCTTCACCGAGTCTGATGATGTGGTCCTGTACGCTTCTTGGGACATTTGGGTGGATGGCTGTTGCTGCTTCAATGAGTTTATCGGTGGCTCCCTTGAGGGCGCTCACAACGACCACAACACGGTTCCCGTTGTCAAGCTCGGTTTTCACCTGAACAGCAGCTTCCCTGATACCTGCTCCATCGTTGAGCACAGAGCCCCCATACTTGACCACAAGCAATCGACTCAATGTGTTGCCTCCACTGAGACTATTTCCGGGAGCACTCCACCTGTGGCTACATGATCATCTCGGATAGCCAAGACCCCATGTACCCCCTTGATCTGTAATACAGCCTCAACCCCAGCAAAGACATCCGCGCCTTCAATCCCCTTCACCTGATTAGCCGCATAAGTAGCAACAGCATCAGCCAACCCAGCGTTCACAGCGAAAACAGTCACCGAGTCCGCATCCCCCATGCTAAACGCGTGACTGTGACGCCCAGAGCTAGTGGCAATGCCACAGGGGAATGATGTGACACGAAACCCGAGTCTCTCTGAGAGCGGGTTATCCCCAGCCCCCACCGAGATGGTTAAGGGTCTATCGGAGTATAACGCGGCTTCTCCGCCGTTCTCTATCACGGCAACAGTAGCCCCCTCCCTCACCATGGCGTCAACTGCTAGGTCGGCTATCACCCCAGCGACAGATGCCATGGGTCCAACGTGGGCTCGGGTTGATGCCTGTGCCATCACCTGAGCGACAATGGGTGCATCATCCACAGTGACTGGGGTTAGACTGTACTCGAACTGGTGATCCATGAGGATGTACTCGAATAGCTGTCGTCGTTGCTCCCTGATACAGTCTAGGGCTGATTCTATTGTCTCGGGTTTGTCTGTGATGATTACTCCCCGGGTCTCACCTATACTGTAGGGGTGTCTGGTGAGCCCAGTTGTTACTTGGTTAAGTGTAGAGCCCTCCGTGGACAAGCATCAAGACATAAGCCACAGGTTACACCACTGCATTTCTCAGGGTCCAACCCAATAGAGTGATCAGGTGCATGATAGAAAGCCTCAGCTGGGCAGATACTCACACAAGCACCACAATCGATGCACAGCTCCTCGTCACGCTCGATGAGGCTGCTCACATCAACGATGACCCCCTTCTCCCTGAAGGCAGCTATGATGGTATCAGCGACTCGTCCATCTATCTCGGCTAGCATCTCGCCTCCTAGGGGGGTGATTCTGGCGCTGAGTATGTTTACTGGTGTCTTGTGCTCGATGATTATCTGGCTTGTGACTGGTTCCTGTACCAGTTCTTTGTCGAACCTTAGTAGTACTCTAACCATTAGGCGTCCTCCTTGTGCTTCATGGGTCCAACTATGGTATCCAGGGGTAGTCGTTCAACTGGCTTTGTTAATGTGAACCTTCCCTCATTGATCCAGTTCTTGAGTTCAAGGCATATCTTGTGAGCTTGTTTAAGACTGGACATACTTGTGACCCTGACGCTTCGCCCATTGATCTCGACTTTACCCTTCTTCAACTCAGCATAGTTTGTCTCGCTGATAGTTGGTCTGTCTCGGCTGGGAACACCATAATCAACTACTCCTGTTGTGATTTCATGGTCTCGGACAGCTACTTTCTCAACAATACCCTCGTTCAAGATTGGGATCGGTATTCCTAGCCCGATGTAGATGCTTGGACCATACCGTGTGAAGGTTGCCCCTCTGATGTACTCTGAGCTCATCAGCTTAGCGTCACCCTTCACCATCAACGTACCCAAACTGTTCCGTGGGTTATGCTGGGTTCCCTCTCCGAGAACATACCCCGGTGCACCGCCTAGGAAAATCCGTGAACCGAGCCCAATAGTCTCATAGTTTGGATCATTGTTTAGTGGGCTGATCTCACCTGATCCGCTGTAGGTGGCGTTTCTGTACCGTGGTAGTAGTTTGCCCATGTAGGTGTAGATGGTCTCGTCTCGTCCGTTGGCGGCGCAGCTGTATCGCTGGTACCCGTTGCGGAAGTTCAGTAACGTAAACTGGTTCAGGTCATCCTTGGTTAACGTGGTCTCGACTCTGGTACGTGGATAACAATCAGTGCCATAGGCTGTTGCCCTGAACTCAACCTCCTTACCCGCAATCAAGTCCTCGATAACGTGTCCACCGCCGTACTCGAATCCCCGCGTCTCGGATTGAACCGATGCTCCGATGTATAGGTCTACGGCTGCTCCGGGGTGTGGTATGGGTACGTCGTTGATCCATGCTTTGTTTATCTTGATCGGTGGGTCTGCGTGTCCGACGTTGATGAGTGCTCCGCTGCTGCACATGGCTCCCATGGTGCCTGTGGTGACCACATCAACCTCGTTTAGGGCTACTTTTGTTCCGCTGCTTTCCACCAGTTCCTTCATCTCGGCGACGGTTAGAACCTGTACGTCGCCTGTTCTGATCTTTTCGTTGATCTCCTCAACTGTTCTGGTCTGGCTGTGTGCTGTGAGTAGTTATTCCTCCAGTGTAGCCAAGGTACCCTTATTCCTAGATAAATATCCTTTTGAGTATTGTATTCCAATGTGAATATTATTCCTCTGTTTGTAGGTAGCCAAATGGTACATGCAGTCTCATAAAAGCGCGGGATGCTTTGGATGGTCGGTGATCACATGGGGTTAAAGGATATACAGAGCCCAATTCATTCATTAACACAGGCATTACCACCGATAGCTGAGACCATCAAGAAGTACCGCATCATCTACATCGGCTACGTTATATCCATGGGGATATTCGTGGCTACCAGTGTCTTCGAGGTCTTTGACGCCCCCGGTTTGATCAACTTCCTAGACAACTATAATCTGGATAAGATCATCTTCGCAACCATGCTGTTCAGCGTCTTCATGATCATCTACTTCGTCCGGGAACAAGAACGTATGAAATACGAGCAAAGATTAGAGGAGCAGAAAAGAGTCAAGGAGGGAATCTGGCTAGCCGAGCAGGAGATTAGAAACCAGATCATCATGATCAATCAGGCAACCTATATGGCTGAGAAGAAAGGGGAACTCACAGGGGATATGATTAACGTCATACGGGATAACACCCGGAAGATGGAGAAACAGTTGGAGTTGCTTCAGAAATCTGATGTTGATCCACGACACTACAATGGGATCATAATGCTTGAGTAGCCATTTATCTGAAATTTATTATAATCAAGCCCCCAAATAACAAACGGAAGGGGTCTTTTGAGCAGACAAGCGGATTCTATGGATAAGTTAGCTCAACGCATCAACAACGAGTATATGAGAATAGGGCAGAGGCATGGGTTTGGGGTCCAGTATATGGGAATGGAGACCATTGGACCTTTCACTGGTGGAACATTTGGGAGACTGAACCATGTTTTCACATCAAACAATAGTCCAGACATCTACTCGGATACGAATATTATCACATTCACAGCCCACGGGTTAGCGTCAGCAGTACTCAGTGAGGCTTTGAAGTGCTATTGCGCTGTTTTGGTGGAGAAGCCTGTTCCAGCGTCTATCTATGTTAAGCGGATTCGTGATGGATTCAGGAAGAAGCCTGTCTGGGTGCCGTATAACAAGACGATGAAGGCGTCTGATGTTTACAAGAACAAGATGAACTGGAACAGCCTCGTTGATAATCTAAACAATGATAGTCATCTCGGTAACCTCATGGGGAAGCTTAGGACCGAGACGAACGTAAACGGTATAGACCAGAATCTAAATGTTGGAAGCAGAGCCAGCTTCCCTGTACGAGTCAATGACACTGATACCAACCACGGTACCTCATGCATCATCATCCCCATGGGGAACAGAACCCTCATCGCATCCCAACATGCAACCCAAGACCTCAAAGACATCGAGCCAGCCCTACAAGCAGTCCAGCGGATAGCCCAGATAGTAACCCAATACAATTACAAGACCCCAACAACGGGACCAATGATCAGCGACTACGCAGAAGACTTGTTGGAAAAGATGCAGAAAACAGCGCCACAACCAGCCCCGGCTCCAGCACCAGCGCCTACACCAGCACCCACACAGAGCCCCCAGACAGGCGTTATTTGCCCTGAGTGTGGAACAAGCAACCCAGAGGGCAACAAGTTCTGTGGAGAATGCGGAGCTACACTGACACCTAAGAACCCCGTGTGCCCCAAATGTGGAACCGAAAACCCGTTTGGACAAAAGTTCTGCGGAGAATGTGGTGCACCACTGGGAGAAACAAAGAAGGTTGCTACTCCGCCAACGCCCACAGGTCCAAGCATCGATAGGAGTGACCCAGTTGAACAACTCATAGCCGAGATTAAGGGCGGCACTGATGTCCAGTGGACCATCAGGTACAAGACCACCAAACAGGAGTATGAGGGAAAACTCTGGAACATAGCTAACAAGGGATATCTCGTGAAACACAATGACATTCTACCAGTGGCTACCAAGATCAAGGAACTCGACCACTACCAGTTATTCCAAAACATCAAGTACGTGAAGGCGCCAAACGATAAAGCCCTCACAGGGGGCTTCATGAACTTTTCCGCTGGTTTCAACAGTAAGGCTCCGGAGCCTTTCAAGGACCAGAATATTCAGGTGCTTGTGCTTCCGAGAGACGAGCCCCCAGAGGATATGCCTGTTCGGATGTTGGCGTCAACGGATAAGGGGATGACGGTTGATCGTTTCATGTTGATGCTTGATATCTTGGTGAATAACCCGGGTAGCGTCAAGGAGTTCTATCTCTGGGGCATATCAAATTAGGAGATACTCAAATCCCAGAAATGCAGAATGTAGCTCAGACCAGTATGAGGGCCTAGATATGCCACTTATCTGAACTTTATTATAATCAAGACCGCAAATAGTCTCGATATGAGTGACTCAGTTGAGCAACTGATTGCTGAGATCGAGGGAGGACCCGATGCCCAATGGACCATAAGGTATCGGACCCCCCAAGAAGAATACGAGGGCAAGCTCTGGAACCTCGCAGACAAGGAATACTTTGTCCAAAAGGATAATCTCACACAGGTACGTGCAAATACCAAGTATCTGCATTACCATCTTTTCCCCAACATCAAATACGTGAAAACACCAAACGACAAAACAATCACAGGAAGATTCATGAACTTCGTGGCAGGCTTCAATGATACCGCCCAAGAACCATTCAAGGGAAAGTTTGTACAGGTGCTTTTACTTCCAAGAGACGACGACTCAGAGGAGCCATCAGTTCGTATAATAGCTTCTAACGACAAGGAGATGAACCCAGACCTTTTCGGGGTTATGGTTGACATTCTGGCGAATCACACTGCAAGAGTCGATGAGTTCTATCTCTGGGAACCCCAAGGCTAAGGGGGGGATGGGGGGACCCCAATCCCAGCCACAATCAAGCCTATTTAATGAAAAGACGCCCCAGAACAGCCTAGATTAGGTCGCTATATGTGTAAAAAAGTGTATGAGTAACGGGGAAAAGTGTACATATTAGCCGGACTTTAACTACACCATGACGGATATCGAGCTCTTAGCCCGAGCAGTAATCAGAAAAGGAGACCGGATTCTACTAGCTCACATGATAGGAGAGATTAACACATTCCTACCCGGAGGACATATCGAAGCCGGGGAATACGCAGAGGAAGCCCTCCAACGAGAGCTACGAGAGGAGCTTGGAGTAGAAGCAGAGATAGGAGATTTTGTTGGTTTGGTAGAGCACAAGTTCACAGATGACAACGACGGTAAACGCCACGAGGAGATAGATCTCATCTTCACTGCATTAATCAAAGAAACAGAGGTAGCTTCTGCAGAGGGACATCTTGAGTTCTTGTGGGTCAAACCAGATGATTTCAATAAAATGACTCTTCTGCCAAGTAGTTTTCAGTGGCTAATTAAAAACTGGTTAGAAGATGGCTGCACATTCCACTACGCTGAGAAGTGCTAGCTTCTGATCTCGTAGTAGAACTTATCGAAGCTAGCCATGAGTTTGTTTAGAAGCAGGTAGAGTTCTTCTACCTCGTCATTGGTTAGCTCACCGAATAGCCGCCTGAAGAAAACCATGGTTTCCTCGGTATGTGATTCCCAGAAAGCATGATTCTTCTCAGTGGTCTTTAACAATACCTTGCGCTTATCTGATGGGTCGCTTACAAGCTCCATGAAGCCTTTCTTCTCAAGCTGGTTCGCCAACTGTTTCACGTTCTGACGACTGGTGCTAAGCACCATGGCTACCTCATTCAGTGTCGGAGGATTCTCAAAGGCAGTATCAACAGCCCCCAATACAAGGAACTGTTTCGTGGTTAAGCCAAGTTTACCAAGCTCATGGTCGTTGATGTATTGGAGTTTTTGGCTGAGTAAGAAGATTGAACCGAATACATCGAATACTTTCTTGTTTATCTCTGCCAATTATCTCACTTTCCCCGCTAGCTCCCTTGCCCATGTCTCTATCCTGGTCCAGTCTCTGTAATCTAAAGGCTCACTTGTATTAACGCCTATGACGCCATCCTCCTTGAGGATACCCTTTACCAATTGCTTCACGAAGAAGTTGTACTTGTTCCACTTGAAGCACCCAGCGAATAAGCCAGTGGAGACAGGTTCAATGCTGTACATCTCCGCGACAGCATCAAGGTACTTGGTCTGAGCATTAGCCTTTTTCTTGGGCACCGCTGCATCACCGCATGAGACAAACAATGCGGTTTTTCCATGAAGCATTTGATGGTTTACTGCTAGGAACTGTTTTGATTCCTTGATCCACTGCCCCATCTTGATACCGCTGCCCACGAGCACAAGATCATATCCTTCCGGGTTCGGATTCTCCTTCTTCAAATCAGATAAAACTACAGTGAAGCCCTCTGAGCTTAGAACCTCACCAATTCGCTCAGCGATCTCAGCGGTTACCCCAGTATTACTACTATAAGCCACAAGAGCCTTCACAAGTGCAGCCTCCCCGACCTGTAGAGCATGAACAGGGAGACTATTGGCACTATGAATCCCAATGCTGCACTGGATTGAACAGTATAACCCCAGATATCAAACAAGATAGTAGCCACACTCACAAACACCAATGCCTTTGGAGCCCACTCAGTTCCACGCCATAAACCGAAGGAAGATACTAAGCCACCTAGTCCAAGCACTAGGAACATGATGTTGATGATGTTCATGGTTCCATCACTCACAGCGACGGTTAGAAACTCCTGGATTGCTGGAGTGGTCCCAAGGTACGCGAAGTATAGCCTGAAGAGTCCGTTGAGGGTATTGGCTCCGATTAGTAGCTTGTCTTTCATCTCTGTGTCACCTTGTATATCGCGTATGGTCCCATTGCGGTCCAGAGGAGAACTATGCTCCAGAGTCTACCCGCGAAGATATCGTAGTCGGCTAAGAGGTGTACCCATGTGTGTCCCATGATGTAGTGTCCGAATACGAACTCGAATAGGATGGTGAGTATTAGCCAGGTTGCGCCTATCTGTAGGCTCTGTTTTGTGCTTGTTAGGGTCCAGCGTCTGTTTAGTAGCCAGAAGTATGCTGCGAATAGGATGATTCCCGTTGCGCATGATATTTGGTGTGCTAGTAGTTCGCTCATGTATGGTCCGTAGCCGAGGTTTCGGACTGTTCCGTTGATGATGGCTATGGGTATTCCGCCTAGCCATGCGATTGTGAAGTTTCTTGTTGTTTTATCCATCTTTCATCACTTAGGTAATATGTTACCCATTTAATTGCGTAATATATTACCTATCTAATAAAGGTATTGGACTAAACACAAACCCCAGTTTATACACCGCGATAACAATAGTCAAAATATGCCCGAAGCTACGAGCCCAATCGATGAATACATCTCCAGATTCACAGGCGAAACAAAAGAACGCTTACAGAAAATCAGAAAACTCATCAAGAAAACTGCACCAAACGCTACTGAAATCATAAGCTACGGCATACCCACCTACAAACAAAGGGAAAACCTAGTACATTTCGCAGGCTACAAGAAACACATAGGATTCTACCCTACCCCATCAGGCATCGAAGCTTTCCAAGACGAACTGAAAGAATATAAGACGTCAAAAGGTGCGATACAGTTCCCTCACGATAAGCCAATCCCGTATGATTTGATCAAACGAATAGTACAATACAGGATACAATCAGTAGAAAACGAATAAAACCAAATGAAAAAGAGGTTAATCGTTTACCTTGTCTGGGCAATGGAAAGTATTTATCGAGAATACCATTCAAATAACTATTGTTTATTATACAAAACATAAATTGACAACGCCACTAAAACTGAGAATATTGAGTATGAGGGTATTCCGTTACTGATAGGCTCTGAATCAAATTCTTGTTGATTGTTAGATACAGTAGTTGGAGACTTTATCGTAATGTATTCCTGATGATCTGATTCAATGGTTTGCCCGTCATCGTCTATTATTGTTATATAATATTCTACGCATGTACCCGGCTCCTGTGCAGGGATAACCCCTAGGTATTCATTGTCAATAATACTCATAGAAACATCTGTTTCTACTCCATCGACAACATAGTTGAGCCCAATAAATTCTATTTTATCCATGTTCTCAACATTAGAAGATACTCGTACTTGATCATTCGAATTAGGTTCATTTGGTTCTATAGAAATAGAGTTAATAATTGGAGTTAATATTGGACCTATCCCGGTTATTGGTTTCATAAATGGAGCATAATCAAAGAAATTGTCGTACATCTCCATAGGCGAATCACCCATACCATCCGAGACTTTCTCTAATTGTGTGTTAAGTACATCTTCACCTGTATATTCAGAGTAATAATTTTGCTCAATAAATGCATTCTTAATGTCTCGGTTAATGTTTGGTGCCTGAGCTAGGAAGTTATTATTACTGATTTTCACTTTTTCTCCTTCACCCTGTATGTATAAGATTGATTTTCCAGCTACAGGGTTTCCTTGCGTGTCCACGTCTATCCATGGTAAGTAATTATTATTCTCAAACACTAAATCGGAGCCATCTACAAATGTTGTACAACTGATGTTACAGTTTCTAATTGTTAAGTCATTAACAGGTTTATACCGAAACCATCTATCAATTATAGTATTATATATTGTAACATTATTCCCATTCATGATACTTGAACCATTTAAAACAGAATTTTTTATAGTGATGGTATCAGACTGCCATCCTTGAAGGAAGCCCATAAAAGAATTTACTGATATTTTTGAGGAATTAGTAAAGTCAATTGATGAATTATGATTATTGATTTTAATTGAATCAGATCTAATTGATTCGACGTATCCAATGTTTCTATTTAACTCAATGTTTTCTGAATATAATATATGAGCCCCTCCATCTGTGTAATTAACATCAATTATGCACATTTCTTTACATCCAATAAGATATAGAGAGCCCAAATGATTATAATTTAAACCTTTTATTGTTTCACCTGTTTTATTGACTAAATATAAAATTGGATTACCATTAATTGTATTAGAATAATCTATATCATTATTGTAATAATTTGTTTTTTTGCCATCAATATAAAAAGAAGTGAGTTTATTATTTTCTAAACTAACGTTTATTGAATCAGTTAATATCACGTCCCCATATTGATAACCTTTTAAAAAACTGCTATTTGCTTCATTATTATACAATTTAATGTTTGTACTATTATTAATCCATAAAGGATATTGGTTTAAAATACAATTCTTTACTATTACATTATCACAATTAGCTATACTCAGCCAACTATAATACCAGTTTCTAAAAACCAAACCATCAATAACCACATTATCTGATGTTATATAAATCGTCGGAGTGTCCCTTTTTGGGTAAGTTGGATTAACCCCCATTATTGTCAATGGTTTATCTATAGTACAATCTCCGATTTCATACTGTGAAATGTCAATTATAATCGTATCATAGGGTTCAGCAGTGTCTATAGCCCACTGCATTTCGTTACTTACCCAATCATTCGGCAGATCATCGGGAATATTAATAGTTTTACAATAACAACCAATTACTCCGATTGAAAAAATAAATAAGAAAACTAAAGGGAGTAATTTAGTTAATTTCATCTTCTGTTTATAGTAATAGTAGCTATTTGATACTTACCTTTAACAACCCAAAAGACCACATTCGACAGAGAGTATGACATTGTTTTGATTTTTATTTACTATAATAGCTTTGATAAAAGTTAATTATCTTTCAACCAAAGGAGTATGAATATAATGAAGTATTGTCCTCTTTGTGGAAAGGCTCAATCAGACACAAATACAAGGTGCATTGGTTGCGGAAGAACTTTCGATGTTGAAGTTGTTAAAACAAATGATATTAAGTCCAATGAAGAGGAAAATGATAATCTCGAAGTACTCTACAGAGAGTTTGGGACTGTACGATATAAAAGGGGAAGAAAGAACGATAATTCGAGAACATACATAATTCGTTATTATTTAGAAGACAAAACAGAAAAGGAAATCCGAGTATCTGAATGGTCAGATACAGATACAAGTTTTCACAGAGGCGATAAGATATATGTATCTAAGTTGAAGAAAAAAAAGACATTATATTTTATCGTCGATAATTTAACAATCGAAGCAAAAGTAGTAGGTTGGGCAAAATAATTTCTATCTAATGAACTGATTTTAAAAATTAAAGAAAATAATAGATAAGGTTAGCAGTTTTAAGCTACTTTATCTAGGTAAAGCTTTCTTCTGTAGAGTACACCCATTACGTCGGCTGCCCTCTCAGGAGTAGTGTAGACTGGTACACGTGCTGCTTCCAGTATCTTGGCTGACTCACCCGCAACGTCTGCTGATGGGTCGATTACGATGACTGGCTTGTCATACTTCTTGTATGTGCTGAGCAGTGTGTTGTTGATCCATGTGTACATCCCAGTTAGGTCCTCGTCCGCGACGTCTGGGAACATGGTCTTGATGATGCTGGTTCCTAGGCTGATGGTGATCAAGCCGTGGATCTCTGGCTGCTTCAAGACGATGTCTGGGACGTTGAGGAAGCTGTTCATGTTCAGGGTGGCTGTGAGGTCTACTGGGTTCTTGGCGTTTCCAAATCCGGGGATGAGCTCCTGTATTTCTGCCTGAGCCTCCTCGCTGAATGTTGGTACCTTGAGTCCGTTCTGGATTAGCCTGTCCGCTGTCTCTACGGCTACACCGCCGCTGTTACTGACGATGGCGATGTTCTTTCCCTGTGGAAGTGGACTGTAAAGCAGACCCTTGACGTAGTCGAACATCTCTGCGCTGTCGTATGCCCTGATGACGCCTGCCTGTTTGAAGGCTGCATCATAGACCTTGTCGCTTCCAGCGATTGAACCAGTGTGGCTCGCCGCTGCTTTACTGCCTTCTGCAGTTACGCCGACCTTGATAGCAACGATTGGTTTCTTCTTTGTGACTTCCTTAGCAGCCTCATACCATTTCCTGCCGTTCTTCAAGCCTTCAATGTACATGGTGATGATCTTTGTATCATCATCCTGACCGAAGTACTCCAAATAGTTCCAGCCCTTGAGATCGCTCTCGTTTCCGCTGCTCACGAACTTGCCTACGCCGACACCCATGGCTGATGCCCTGATGTATAGCTGTAGACCATAACCGCCGCTCTGGGATACGAATGCGACTTCTCCGCTGTCGTGGAGGAATGGGATCATCAAGGCGCTGAGCTTTGCCTCGCTGCTTGTGACACCCATACAGTTTGGACCGATGAACCTTGTGTGTCCATCCGCGATCTTCAATGTATCAGCGATGAGCTTCTTACCGTCCTCGCCTGCCTCGCTGAAGCCGCTTGTGATTACGACTGCTCCCTTGGTTCCGATGTCAGCTAGCTCCTGGAATACACCGGGAACAAATCGGGCGGGAACAACGACCAATGCCATGTCTACTGGTGCGCCGATGTCCTTTACGCTCGGGTAGCATTTGAGATCAAGAATTTCCTCTGCTTTTGGGTTGATAGGGTAGATTGGTCCCTCGAAGCCGCTCTGCTTGATGGCGTTCAGGAGCATGTATCCCCACTTGAAGGGGTCTGTGCTCGCGCCTACTACAGCTACGCTCTTGGGTTTGAGTATTTTATCTAGTGCAATGTTAGCATCCAAGTTATTTCAACTCTGATGGTTTCATGAAAAGGTGCAGCCGATCCTATATAAAACTGTATCAAAGAGGCAGTTAGCCATTCCTTAGAATAAATACTATGGAGAGGCTTGGTGGTAAATCTCACTCCACAGAGCTACCACATCCTCCGCTGGCTTATTTCTTGGGCTAGCCACGTTGGTCTCATCAAAGTACTGGGTGTTATAGTCATCACCGAACCTACGGTACTCATCCCAGTAATCCCATCGCTCAGTGAATACTCCACGCACCCAAGACTGTTCACTCACTGTGGTAAAGAACGCCTCATAGTAGAGCACCTGTTCGTTGAAGTCTGTGGCTGTTCGTAGCGCAGGGTCTTCCGTGCTAAACATGGCATCAGTGCTGTCGAAGGTAATCACCATGATGATTCTTGAGGTGTTTCCCCAGAAGTATTCTATGCCTTCAAACATCTCCATGTTGATAGCCATTAACTCCTCCATGGTGGGATTACTGACATCAGCGAAAGCCCCCTGTCTGCTGGTGTAGAGTCCACCGAAGAATGTGATCTGCATGAAATCCAGCTCATCGACAAAGGTGAACCGATCATCAGCGTTTATGAAGCTTAACCCCACCTCACCAGAGTAAACAATCCGGACAGAGTCGATTATCTCAACCCATCTGGTAGCGTAATCAGGATAGATATCAGGGTTAAATGAGGTCTCCGCGAACATCTTCAATACAACAGCGTCTACCCCATGCCTCTCAGCCATAGTACACCGTTTCACGAGGAACTTTTCATACTCTGTAAACCAGCGATCCCACCACTCAGAGGTCTGCATAAGTTGAGCCAGTTCTTCATACTGTTCAGGTGTAAAGGAGATGTCTGGTCCATCCTGAATGGTCTCCATAACCTTCATCCCCCTTGCATGAGCAGCCTCAACAAACGCTCCGTAAAAGTACTCATCACTCAAAGCAAGATAGTGATCATCGTCCTGCATCACAGGCGGGTCTACCTGAGCATAGAAGCCACCAGAGATCAACCCTATCCAATCAGAGCCAACGCGAACAGGGCCAGCAAGAGCATGGTCAAGAGCCTTCTGGAAACACTCTGGATCATCGGGATAGATATTAAACTCTGGTCCACCCGTTGTTCCAAATAGATCAATATAGTTGATACCGGTCTCAAGGGATCTACCGTCCTTGGTTACTTTGAGCTCCACCTCATATGCGGTATCATCAGCCTCAAGCTCGATCCTGTAAACCCCCGGATAAGTAACAGTCACGGAGGCAGTCTCGTTATCTGGGTTCACTATTGTGAGATGATGATTAGACATGTATTGGAGCGTGGTCATCTCGGCAAATCCCTGAGTCCAACGGTACTCGTCAGCGGTTACATCGAAAATTGATTCCGAACTGAGCCTGATGGTCTCGTTAACAGTGCCCTCGATTTGTATTATCTCGTATTCTCGGCTGATTCCGGGTAAAATCTGGATACAGCCATCCTCATCAGTTACAGGCTCGTTGACATCGGTAGTATCACCTGAATCAGTTGTTTCACCTGAGTCTGGTGTCTCTGTCTCGTGGTCATCATCCTCGACAACTGGAACGCTGGGTCTTGTGAGGATAGATACCGCTATCCCAATGATTATTATGGCTATGATGACTGGGATGACCTGCTTTAGTTTCATTGTATTTTGGTGCGGTGTTTAGTTTATGAAATGTTCCCCTTATGGCTAACATTGTTAGGTAATGTTTATATTGAACAATGTTATGCCTAACAGTGTTAACCATGAGTCACGGAGAGAAACACTGCTGCCAACACGGACACCACCCCCTGCCAGAAAGAGGCTGGGTACAGTTCCTACTCCTACTAGTGATAAACGAAGAACCAATGCACGCCTACCAGCTCAGCGAAGAACTTGAAAAAAGAGGACTCGTAAGAAAAGACCGCTTCAAAACAGGAAGCCTCTACACCATTCTAAACAGGATGGAGGAAAAAGAGCTTCTATCCTCCCAGCAGGAGGAAAGTGAAGAGGGAAGACCAAGACGAGTTTACAGTATAACTGAGACAGGTAAAGCCAATCTACGGAATGGCTTGGAGCATATGCTCAGGCGTAAGCGGATGCTCGATGAACTGGAAAGATACTACCAGCAATACTTCCCCGAGGCTCAGGGTAACGGAGAACAAGAAAATGCATAGACACATGCACAGACAGGGCATGCATGGACAATGTGGCTGCGGATGCCACAAGGTCATGTCCGTTGAGGAAGAGGTTGTGATGCTTGAGAAGGCAAAAGAACATCTTGAAGCTCAGCTTGCCAATGTTAACGAGCGACTACTGAAGCTGAAGGAGTAAACCACTGGGTAGCGGGCACGCCCTCAGCTTCATGAACAAGATTCCCTTCTTTTTACTTAACCCTTATTCACCCATCACTGTAGTGTAGGTTGCTGAGTCGGCTTCATAAACCGAAAATGTACAGTTCAAACCATGAAGATGAAAGTAATGGAACACGGACCATTCGACTGCCTAGTATACAAAGGCATAATCGATTCACTGGATGAGATTCCTGAGAACTACGAGAAAATGGTGGTGGAGGAGGACACGGGGGTAACCGTGTACATATCTCCTACTCGGAACGCTTAGAGACCTCTTCCACGTTTCACTGCTTCGGCTGCCCCATACTGGAGCATCATATCCGCATTAATAACAGTGTTAAACCTGAAACCCTTCTCCACAGCCCAGCCGACGTTATCTAGGTTTGTCCAGAGTCCGGCGGCTTTTCCGTGATCAGCAGCCACCTTCAATACGTGATCCAGGGCGTCTGTGAAGGTCTTGTTATCATAGTTCGGGGGCACACTAAAACCGAGGTTATTGCTCAGGTCCCATGGTCCAACGTAACAGGCATCAATGCCGTCAACACCCATGATCTCGTCTAGGTTGTCTAGGCTCTTCTGGGTCTCTACCTGTACACATACAAGTATCTCCTCGTTTGCTGTGTTTCTGTAGTCTGGGTCGTATCTTGATGCTCTTCTTGGTCCCCAGCCTCTGATGCCTTCTGGGGGGTATCTTGCCGCTGCTACTGCGGCTTCTGCTTCCTCTTTGGTGTTTACCCATGGTACGACTATTCCGTGGGCTCCTAGGTCCAGTATTCTTTTGATTATGACTGGGTCATTCCACTGGGGACGAATGATTGGAGTGCAACCTGATCCCTCCATGGCTTGAAGCATTATCTCCATGGTCTCAAAGCTCATGGGACTGTGTTCACCGTCTAGGAGTAGCCAGTCGAACCCTGCGTGGCTTAGTAGGTTCGCTACATCGGGGTGTCCCATCTCTACGAAGGTTCCGACTGCGTTTTCGCCGCGCTTGAGTTTTTCTTTGACAATGTTTTTCATTGTAATCAGAAGAGTGTGGGGCTTTTGGTATAAGTAATCTGTGCTCGGTTTTGGCGCTGATTACTCGACTATTTTGTACTGATTCATCATCAATCAGAGCTGTTCTGGGGCTTCTCTTCTGGGAATAAGGCTTGTTTCTCTGTTTCAGGCGTACCCCCCCCCTACCTGTTAGCCGCTAACCACCGCCCCAATGTTTTCGCCTTTATTGGGCTATTAAGGCGATTATAACCGTATATTTATAAGGTGTGTTGCATATAATATCCTTGGACAACCAAACAAATGAGAAAAAAAGAAGACATAAACAAACAACTAAAGTATGTAGCATCACCGATGCCGGTGATATCTTTTAAACAATCAGAAAAAGCGTCCAGAGAAATCATCAACGCAAACGATGAAGAGACGCAGGAGAACCAGTGATGGCGATAAAAAGAATACTTGCAGCCACTGATGGCTCAAAGAAATCAATGGAAGCCGTTGAGAAGGCGGCAATGATTGCTGAGGAGATGGGTTCTGAGGTTGAATTATTCAATGTCATTGAACCTGTTACGCTTCCAGCTGGAATGTATCCAGTGGGCATGAGTGCAAGAGCAGCGATAACACCGACGTGGGTAACCGACTACTATGATGAATACAAGAAGGAACACCAGAATACACTAGAGAAAAGCTACAAGGAGATCAAGAACAAACACAAAGACCTCCAAGTATCCAAGAAACTAGTTGAAGGACTAGCTGCAACCAAGATAGTCGAGGAGGCTAAGGAAGGCGACTTTGACTTGATTGTTGTTGGGGCTCGTGGATTGGGTTTCTTTGAGGAGCTTGTGCTTGGTAGCACTAGTAAGCTGGTGGTAGACAAGGCAGAGACTCCTGTTTTGGTGGTGAAGTAAATTGACTACAGTTAAGATAGTTGAGCTTGTGGGTGCTTCTCCCGTTAGCTGGAATGAAGCAGCAAAGGAGGCTGTGAAGGAAGCCAGCAAGACCATCAGGAATATTCAGGGCATCGATGTCGTGAACCAGACAGCTATAATAGACGCCGATACCATCAAAGAATACAGGGTAAACCTCAAGCTTTCATTCAAAGTAGAGGATGAGAGACCCCAATAGAGGTAATGATTATGAAAGTAGATTTAGAAAAAAGATGGAAAGAGTTCAACGAACAAGCCCACAAGACACTAACAGAACTAGAGAAAACAGGCAACGAGTGGATCGTTGAATGGGACAAGACCGAGAAGAACCTTGAGAAGATGATCGAAGAGACCAGTAAAGAGGTTGAGTCAGCCAGCGAGGAAGCGAAAAAAGTGCTCAAACAGCGTCTGGAGGAAGCGGAGAAGCTACGAGGCGAACTGGAGAAGGAGCTTGAGGCGAGGATGAAGAAAGTTCAGAAGTCTCGTAAGCACCTTGAGAAGGCTCTTGATGAGCTGAAATAATAGGTTAGATTATTTTTTCGGGTGTAGATGGGGATTCTTGTTGGATTCCCCGTTCTTTTCGGTATCTTTGAATATCGGCTCTTGTGTGGAGATTTTGTTCGTTTGGAAATACTTGTGCTACTTTTTCGAGTAGGAAATCTGGATCAATGGGTTTTAGTAGAATCTCGTTTTCACGTTTATACTCGTCTAGTATGTACGCGTATCCTGTGATGAAGATGATTTTCGTTTCAATATGTCTTTTTTCGATTGTATCAGCTATCTGATCCCCAAAGGCGTCATGGAGATGCCAGTCGAGTAATACAAGGTCATAGTAATTCTTTGTAACCAAGATATGGGCGGTAAAGCCTGTGTTTGCTACTTCTACAATGTATCCAGCGTTTTCAAGTATGAGTTTGAAGCTTGATGTGAGTTTTTTATCATCATCAACGATAAGGATAGTTCGAGCCGGTAACGTATTCACCGACAACGATTTTTGGCTGCTAACCTTTTCACAAGAAGCCCCAGAGTTTTTTTGGTCAAATTTAAGTAATTTTTTTTCCAGCGTTTGTACTCGTTTTTCGTTTTCTTCGAGTAAACTATGGAGTGATCTAAATACGTCACTGTTTTCCTCTATTTTTTTCGCTAGAGCGTCTACTTTTTTTTCGTTTTCTTCAAGCAGACTGATTAGTGATTCTATTGTATCACTTGGTTCAGCGCTGGACATTGTATGTTTTGTTCATGTGTGTTTT
>JAOZIG010000045.1:24051-25193 GCA_026014515.1 Candidatus Bathyarchaeota archaeon
ATTCTACTAAATACATGTTTTTTTGGATAATGTGCATATTGGACCCGGTGAAATGAGGAAAAAATACGCCTCATGTAACAAGGTATTGAGCTTACTGTAGTATGACAAAAAAATATGGTTTATTATTTTCTTGTGGTTTCAAGTATTTTATCGATTTCTTCGTCAAGCATTTTGTAATGGCTCATGGTTATTGATTTGTCTTTCAAGGAGGATAACAGGTCCTCTTTAAGTTCTAGTAATTCTGATGAGAGAGTATCAGGTTCATATTCGTAAGTCTTATTCAGGTCTTGAAGGCGTTTTTTAAACACCGCATAGAATTGATCCTGTTCAGAACTTTTGCTAAAATGACTAACAATGTTTCTAATAACGCCAGACCCAGCACCAACAATGGTTATCAGAGCCACTATTACTCCAAGAATCCACCCAGAATAATCTCTAAGAGTGTCTAAGCTGATTTCATAACCTAGAATATTCAGACCAGCAGGAACAATGGTAAACTCTGCAGTATCTCGGTATTCGTTACCTAGGCTATCTGTGATTATTACTGAAATGGGGAAGGTTCCCTCAGTATTGAAAATATGAGAAGGATTCTCTTCATATGATTTAGAAAAGCTTCCCTCAAGACTCCATTCATACTCTTCTACTTGGTTTTCTTCGTCAAAGCCATCAAAAACAACCATGGCACTGAAAGTGATCAACTCACCTCTAGCCTTAGTAAATGGTCCATCGATCTGGACAACTGGTGTATTCATCACGTAGCATTTTATGATATCTTGTTGACTTGCGTCAGCATCGTCTGTTACAGTTAACGTCACCTCATAAAGGTCTCTTTTAGTGAACGTGTGTGTTACAGACGGTTCCATTGATGTCTCCCCATCATCAAAATCCCATAAAACCCCTACAATCTCCCCATCCTCATCATATGAATCAACAGACGAGAAATCCAAAGGCTCATTAACGTAACAATAAATTGGTTGTGTCACTTGTGCCCGTGCTACAGGCAATAAGTTTCCTTGATTACTTATGGTGCATAATGTTTCACTTTTCTGATAGTTTCCTTCTGTATCAGTTATTCTGAGAACAACACGATATTCTCCGGGTAGATAGTAACTATGATGTGTATTTTTATCATAACTAGTGGA
>JAOZIG010000028.1 GCA_026014515.1 Candidatus Bathyarchaeota archaeon
GTAGAAATGCCGTGTCAATTGAGCATGCCCGGAGGATGTCGTGGGCAGCTCCTTATATCCATTCTGAATTGACCAATATCACCCCCATGTAATCCTGGGTGATCATGATTACATGGGGTGTGTTGTTAAGCAGTCTGAAAAACTGTTTGACCACCATGTGTATGAATCGTCACCCATCATTTACATGCCGAGTCCACCTGCCTATAGCGAAACAACCCCGGTTTAATTTGGTTACACTAGTTTTTACTGTGTTCCCTTATGATACCAAAATGTTGGTTGACCATTTGTCAACTTTTGTAGCTTTCGTAGGTGATATCACCAACAAGGACATTATAGTCCGAACCCATAGCAACCCATGGTCAATTTTTGGCCAGAATCTACAGGATGTAACCGATTATAGGTTTATCCTGGAGATGTTAGCAATTGTGCGTGATTGTGGTGTCAGTGATGTGTATTGGTGTAATGATTTTTGTATATTAGGGGGATGTGTGTTGTGTGAAAACATTCAACTCCCAGTTTTGATTAGCAGAGGTATGGGTTTTAGTCAGCCCAGAGTGCTTACCACTCGCATGCCAACAATGCCATATGTGAACAGTTTTGATACACTGAACCGTGGCAATTTTGTGGCGTTTAGCCGAAAACGCACTCGAAGAGCAGTTTTGAGCAAGCCCAAGGTGGATACTGAGATCACATCTTGGGATTACCTTGATAGCGCTGACTTTCAGGTTCAGTCAGGTAGTGTGTGCCAAGAGAAGGGACCAAAACCACGTAAAGTTAAGGTGAGAAACCCTGACCTTGCATCCGCACCAGCGGAACCAGTGTTTGAAGGTCGCGTTTTTGAAGGCGTTGCTCTTGGCTCGTCTCTCCGAAACATGCTTTGGAGTGAGGTTGCGGCAGTTATAGGGTCATTTCTCTCGATTGAGAATCTTACCCATGGCACGCCACAGGCAGCCCAGAAACATCGTGAGTTAACTCGGGATGCTGCCGCTATAGGCATGTGGACCGAGGATGAGGATGCAAAGCAGCGAGCACGTAGATTTCTGTGTGCAATCCTGGGTGATCATGATTACATGGGGTGTGTTGTTAAGCAGTCTGAAAAACTGTTTGACCACCATGTGTATGAATCGTCACCCATCATTTACATGCCGAGTCCACCTGATTCAATGTTTGAGCCTGAAGTTAAAAGCAAGAAAGTCAAACCACCACGTTTGTCGCGTGTTGGTGAGACCAATTTTGTTTATGACCTGCTCAAAGAGGCCAATGTTTGTTCCAAGCGTTTAACGCTTCAGAAACTTAAGTGTCTGATTCGTGGAATGCGTATGGATGGCAAATCCTTTAACGACGTTCGGGATGTTCTTGAAACGCGCATGTTTCTGCTGAGAGGTAGAAATGCCGTGTCAATTGAGCATGCCCGGAGGATGTCGTGGGCAGCTCCTTATATCCATTCTGAATTGACCAATATCACCCCCATGTAATCCTGGGTGATCATGATTACATGGGGTGTGTTGTTAAGCAGTCTGAAAAACTGTTTGACCACCATGTGTATGAATCGTCACCCATCATTTACATGCCGAGTCCACCTGCCTATAGCGAAACAACCCCGGTTTAATTTGGTTACACTAGTTTTTACTGTGTTCCCTTATGATACCAAAATGTTGGTTGACCATTTGTCAACTTTTGTAGCTTTCGTAGGTGATATCACCAACAAGGACATTATAGTCCGAACCCATAGCAACCCATGGTCAATTTTTGGCCAGAATCTACAGGATGTAACCGATTATAGGTTTATCCTGGAGATGTTAGCAATTGTGCGTGATTGTGGTGTCAGTGATGTGTATTGGTGTAATGATTTTTGTATATTAGGGGGATGTGTGTTGTGTGAAAACATTCAACTCCCAGTTTTGATTAGCAGAGGTATGGGTTTTAGTCAGCCCAGAGTGCTTACCACTCGCATGCCAACAATGCCATATGTGAACAGTTTTGATACACTGAACCGTGGCAATTTTGTGGCGTTTAGCCGAAAACGCACTCGAAGAGCAGTTTTGAGCAAGCCCAAGGTGGATACTGAGATCACATCTTGGGATTACCTTGATAGCGCTGACTTTCAGGTTCAGTCAGGTAGTGTGTGCCAAGAGAAGGGACCAAAACCACGTAAAGTTAAGGTGAGAAACCCTGACCTTGCATCCGCACCAGCGGAACCAGTGTTTGAAGGTCGCGTTTTTGAAGGCGTTGCTCTTGGCTCGTCTCTCCGAAACATGCTTTGGAGTGAGGTTGCGGCAGTTATAGGGTCATTTCTCTCGATTGAGAATCTTACCCATGGCACGCCACAGGCAGCCCAGAAACATCGTGAGTTAACTCGGGATGCTGCCGCTATAGGCATGTGGACCGAGGATGAGGATGCAAAGCAGCGAGCACGTAGATTTCTGTGTGCAATCCTGGGTGATCATGATTACATGGGGTGTGTTGTTAAGCAGTCTGAAAAACTGTTTGACCACCATGTGTATGAATCGTCACCCATCATTTACATGCCGAGTCCACCTGATTCAATGTTTGAGCCTGAAGTTAAAAGCAAGAAAGTCAAACCACCACGTTTGTCGCGTGTTGGTGAGACCAATTTTGTTTATGACCTGCTCAAAGAGGCCAATGTTTGTTCCAAGCGTTTAACGCTTCAGAAACTTAAGTGTCTGATTCGTGGAATGCGTATGGATGGCAAATCCTTTAACGACGTTCGGGATGTTCTTGAAACGCGCATGTTTCTGCTGAGAGGTAGAAATGCCGTGTCAATTGAGCATGCCCGGAGGATGTCGTGGGCAGCTCCTTACATCCATTCTGAATTGACCAATATCACCCCTGCATGTGAAGGAGATTTCCACGAATTGGTGAATGGTTATTTTCGCACGTTGCGTGACCGTGTTTTACAGTATGCTAGAAGTTACTATGACATTGGTCTATTGTCCCAGAAAGAACGTAGATCAGTGTTGGAGCAGCGTAGTAAAGCATTTGTTGAGCACCTTCGTTCACCGGAATCCCAGATGTTGTTCAGTATGGGTGTTTCGAAGCAAGAAATTGCGGATGGCATCAATAAT
>JAOZIG010000404.1 GCA_026014515.1 Candidatus Bathyarchaeota archaeon
TATGAATATTGTTTTGAAAAGACTGCAAGGACTATATTTAAGACGCTCGACATCTAGCGTAGCTAGACACGTCAAAAGACGATTTTCTCGTTGTTCTGGAAGGTATTTTAGCGTAATCAGACACAATTATTGCCATGAGACTGCGGTACAAGATAATACTAGGCATCCCAGTAGTCATCGTAGTCTTTGCTGTATCTATGTGTGTAATCGGGCACTATACCACCATATTCATGATACCAGAAGTATGGAGCCAGAACAGCCCAGCGGGAGAAAGCTACGAGTTCAAGGTAAACGAGTTCAAATGCCCACTGCTAAAGGCAGGGCTCGAAGAGGGCTTTCTATCGGAGATTGATGCTGTCCGAGTCATTAGTCCAAACGGTACAATATACTGGTTGAACCGAGATTTCAACATCAACGAGTATAGCGGAGAGGTAACACGGAGATATGTGCTCTATGGTCCAGAGAAGGCGGAGTTACCGGCTAGTGGAAAATATCTCTTCGAGTTCATCAAAAACAACCAGACCACACTCACAAAGACCAAGAACTACAAACAAAGCAAGATAGACTATCCCACAAACATACAATGGGAACGTAGAGGAAACGACCTCTACGTCTCATGGACTCCACCAGAAGGCATGAACAAGAACAACTGGTACAAAGTACTAGTCTGGAGCCTGAATGATACACCTGATCTCTTCATCAGTCTAGGGTTTGAGGGTACAAGCGTTGATGGATTGTTAGAGGATGTGCCTTTGCTGGAGAATGGTGAGTATATGTTGAATGTGGCTGTCTATTACTCGGAAGGCTACGCCTATACCGATATGTACTATTTCACGTGGGATCAATACGCTACAGAGATCACCTAAGATAAACGTCCTTGATCGCTCGTAGGGATTTTAGAGTCGCCCTTAGACTATAAGGTGGCTCAAACTCATGTACATGATCTTGCCAGTTCTCACCCACCACCTGTATTGACTCTGGGTCTATGGGCCCAACGCCTCTCTCAGCGGACAAAGCAATGTGAGGTATCTCAGCTGGGTCATACCCCATCAACCAGCTGCATACGGCATCAACGGAGACCACGTTTCGACCCGCTAAAACAAGGTCCATGCGTATTGGGTTGCCTACTACGGGTCCGTTTCCCTCCATGCAATTGATGCCATCAACGATAATCAGGTCATTACGGATCGTCTCTGCTAGAAAAGGCAATATCTCGCCAAGGTGTTTGTGTAGTTTGCCTTTTTGTTTCCTCTGGAATAACCCGTAGAGGTTTTTGATACCTAAGGTAACCAGCGTATGGGCGCATGTCTTGATTTTTGGGAGGTTGATGAAGTAGTCGGCTTCGAGCACGGTTTTTGGTAACCTGAGACTTGTTCCAGCGATAGGATGCTCGGTGTATCTGTCTTGGCTTAGGTTGATGAAGTCAACATCCCAGTCATCAAGATACCCCATGAGACCAGAGCGTTCCATGCGTGTGGTGGCGGTTCCCGAGATGTTATCGGATTCAACGATCACCAAGTCGTTCCCATTCTCCCGTACGAGGTCCACAACGGCTTTGATGAGGGAGAAATCAGTGATAACCATCTCCTCAGGGTTCTTTGCGTTACAGATATTGGGTTTTATCACTACGCTGGCATCAGGGTCGAGGTTTAATCCACCTATCAGTTCGATGCTTTTACGCACCGATTGTTGGACGTTATGTCCGTGAACCAGAGACACTTGTTCCATGTCACTCAATCCTCATACTGTCCGAGACTAGTTTCATGGTTTCAAGTATATTGATCTCGTCCTCGACTGTAATCCTTTGAGGTTCTTTTCCTGTTATTAGCTGATTGAAGTGGTGGTACTGGTTCTTGAAGCTGGGGTGTTTGAATTTTATGAGGTCAATATACCAGCTTATTCCCTTCTCACTAATGGTCTCTTGTTTCCCGTTCATTGATACCTCTAGCTTGTATGGGTTCATCATCAAATCTGAACACAGACTGCCATTCTCACAATCAATAGACACAACGAACTTTGGGCGAAGGGTTGTCCAACTAAGACTTGCATCAACAGACACAGTGCTTGTACCGAAACGTGTCTTCATGTTATCGCAGACATCATAGTTCTTGCACCACCAATCCACATACTCAACTGAGTTGATGTGCCCTACCAGATGCTGAACCACCGATAAAATATGGGGTAATACATCCTCGACAACCCCGTTTTCCTTGTTTTGCCTAAAGTCTGTCTCGCTTCTATAGAGTTTTAGATTATTCTCAAACGCTACCTGTATACCTGTTATTTCGCCTAGAGAGTCCCTTGCTAGATAGTCTTCCATGAGGGTCAGACTGGGCGTAAACCTGTAGTTATGAGCTGGCAGAACAATTAATCCAGTTGATTCCTGTGCTTCTTGTATCTTTTTACAGCCTTCAATAGTCTCGGCTAACGGCTTCTCACAGATAACATGCATACCATGTTCAAGAGCCTTCAAAGCAAGTTCCTCGTGGAATCTTGGAGGCGTATTGATGGCTACAGCGTCAATATCTAGGTCTTGGAAAAACTCATCACGGATATGGTACGCCTTCTCTGCTCCGGACTCGATTTGTGCTTCACGCATTCTCGCCTCATCTATGTCTAATACGGCGGTCACAGAGACATCTGGTAGCTGCTCGATGGCTCGTAGATGAAACATTGATGTAACGCGACCACAGCCGATTATCCCAAGACGAAGCAAGGACTATCACCTAAACCTATGTGCTGATTTCAGTTAAGAGATTTACAGGTCAAGGAACTTACACACCAGTTGGTCTGCGAGTCCCTTGGGTTGTGCGAGGTTCTTTGGTTTGGGTGGGTTCTGTATGTTGCAGAAGTATTTCCAGTAGAAGTATTTCCCCACGGTTACTTCCATCTTGAGGGTCTTGTGTAGGAATACGTCTACGGTTCCCATCCATGCTCGTCCGAGGAAGCTTCCTGCGAACGCCATTCCCAGTAGGTATGTGGCGACTGCTAGTAGTAGTTGAATTACAGTTTGGATCGTGAACTCCATTTATATCACTAGCGATACAGAGGAATTC
>JAOZIG010000500.1 GCA_026014515.1 Candidatus Bathyarchaeota archaeon
ATCTATGGAATTCTCAACCAAAGAATCATCATCACTAAGAAAAAGAATATATTTTCCTTTAGATAAAGCAATTAATTGATAGAGGTTCATATCATAACCTAAATTTTCATTATTACTATAAAATCTCAATTCAATTGTTGTTTTCTTCTTCAATTCCTCAATTAAACTGCGAATTATTTCCCTTTGCTCAGAGTGATCTTCACTAATCACAATTTCAACATCTATAGGATATTTGGTCCTTATGCTCTCAACACATCTCTTCAATTCATTGACTCTGTTATATGATGTTATACATATAGATAGCAATTTATCTTGAATATACATAAATCTATTTATTCCTCCAATTCCACACTGTCTCATTCACTATCTTCCCATAGCTCTGTATGAGCTTGACTACCTTCACCGATACATTGGTATCATGGTAGTCATCCGGCATCTCTGTCTTCTCCTGATTGTCCCGCATGGAGACCGCCATCTCTAGAGCCTGGGAAATATCCTTGGTGGTGATGCCACCAACCACAACGGTTCCCTTATCCAATACTTCAGGCCGCTCGGTACTGGTCCTGATGAGAACCCCTGCAAAGTCCAGCATTGCTGACTCCTCGCTAAGAGTTCCACTATCAGAGAGTACACAGTAGGCATTCATCTGTAACTTGTTGTAATCAAGAAACCCAAATGGCTTGAGACTCTGTACCAGGGGATGGAACTGAAAGTTCCGCTGTTCAATGAACTTCTTGCTCCTGGGATGTGTGCTATAGATGACCGGCATCTGGTAGGTCTCAGCCATATCATTGATGGCAGTCATCAGGGAAAGGAAATGTACCTCGTTGTCGATGTTCTCTTCCCTGTGGGCTGAGACAAGAATGTATTTGTTCTTCTTGAGATGCAGCTTCTCTAATACATCGCTTTCCTGGATCTTTTGCATATGGTTATCCAGCACCTCCCGCATCGGGGAGCCAGTTACAAAGATGGTTTTCCCATCCAATCCCTCGGAAAGCAGATATCGTCTTGAGTGTTCGGTATAGGGAAGGTTGATGTCACTGATGTGGTCCACAATCTTCCGGTTGATCATCTCGCTGACATTCCAGTCCCAGCAGCGGTTTCCTGCTTCCATGTGGAAGATGGGAACCTTCAGGCGCTTAGCGCTGATCGCCGACAAGGCACTGTTGGTATCACCCAAGACGAGCAGTGCGTCGGGCTTCTCCTTCTGGATAACCTCATAGCTCTTGGCTATAATATTGCCCATTGTCTCGCCCAGGTCCTTCCCCACACTCTCCAGATAATAATCAGGAGCACGCAGTCCCAGGTCCTCAAAGAACACCTGGTTGAGCGTGTAGTCCCAGTTCTGCCCCGTATGGACCAGGATGTGGCTGAAGTACTGGTCACACTTCTGTATGACTGCACTGAGCCGGATTATCTCGGGTCTTGTCCCAAGGATGGTCATAATCTTCATTTTTTCCATATGCGTTGATAAAAAACCTCTATTGAATTCGTATACTATAAGTATAACCTGTATAGGTTATCAATCATCTATCTCAGGAGCACCAAATGGATACTGAAGTGTATGTGTTTTGTCCAAAATGTAATGAAATCGTCGATGGAATAGGAACTGGTGAAGCTAGAGAACCAATAATTTGCAGAGAATGTGGTTCATTTGTTACATCTAATGTTATTGGTCAATACAGGCCTTTAGGAAGGAAGGAAAAAAGATTGTATTTCCCTGAAGATTTCTAAACCTTCTCGAATATCGTATCCGGCTTGTCCGGATTGAACGGCTCATTGGCCCACATGAACGTAACCATGTCCCCATCCCCCAGGTTGATGATGTTGTGGGTATAGCCAGGAGGAATGTCCACAACCTCAAGCTTCTCGCCTGATACATGATAGTCGATCACTTTCTCTGTCCCGATCTTCCTGAACTGTATCAATCCCTTACCGCTTACCACCAGGAACTTCTCGTTCTTGGTATGGTGCCAGTGGTTCCCCTTGGTGATGCCAGATTTGGAGATGTTCACCGAGAACTGGCCACGCTCTACTGTTCTGATGATTTCGGTGAAAGAACCACGGTTATCACTGTTCATCTTTAGGGGATAGCTGAACCGATCCTCCGGCAGATAACTCAGGTAGGTGCTGTAGAGCACCTTTTCAAAACTGGAGGACATGTTTGGTACCGAGAGGTTGTTACGACTCTCCCTGAATCCCTCAAGGAGCTCCACAATCCTTCCCAGCTTCACGGTATGTACCGTGGGTACCTTGCAAAACCCATCTTCCTTGAGCACGTCCCCTTTCAGGGCAGACATGAAGCTTTCCAGCACATCATCAATGTAGACCAGGTTCATGACCACCCCAGGGTCATTGACCTTGATGGGCAAATCCCTTGTGATGTTGTAACAGAATGTGGCTACCGCACTGTTGTAGTTGGGCCGGCACCACTTGCCGAACACATTGGGTAGTCGGTAGACGTATACAGGAGCCCCTGTCTCATCTCCATAGGAGAAGAGCAAGTCCTCCCCTGCTTTCTTGCTTTTCCCATAGGGGTTGTCCAAGGTAGCCTGAATGGAAGAGGTGGTAAGAATGGGGCAAGAATTCTTATGTTTCTTCAAGGAGGCGAGCAGGGTACTGGTGAAACCGAAGTTGCCTTCCATGAACTCCTTCTCTTCCTTAGGCCGGTTCACGCCGGCAAGGTGGAAGACAAACTCACAGTCTTTGGTGAAGGAGCCAAGAAGGCTCTCCTCTGTATCGATGTCATAGAGGTACAGATCCTCGAAGCCCCTGTTGCGTAGTTCACAGACAAGGTTCTTTCCCACAAAGCCATTTGCACCGGTTACCAGTATCTTCATGCTAGCGATTCTCCCATGCTTGCAGCTCTTCCTGAATGTATTTCAGAGTGAGTAACTTTTCCTTGATCTGGGGAACGGTCAGTAACTGGGTGTTGTTGGAGTTGAATTCTGTGAGGGTGTTACATGCCTCTGTGCCATCAGAGAAGTACTTGTCATAGTTCAGGTCACGGTTGTCAGCAGGGACGCGGT
>JAOZIG010000544.1 GCA_026014515.1 Candidatus Bathyarchaeota archaeon
ACGGCGTTGCTGATGGACTCGAATGCTCTGACGATTAGTACGCTGTTATAGTCTGAGACGCTTCGGTAGCCCAGCATTGTGCCTACGAGCATTAGCATGCCCAGTAGGAATACTGGTTTTCTGCCATACTTGTCCAGTGCCCATCCTGTGATTGGCGCGAATATTAGAGTCATTAAGGCTCTTACCGCGAACAGGTAGCTCATGCTGCTGAGGTCAATGTTCAGTGTCTTGAGGTATAGGCTGAAGAAGGGGTTTACCATCGTGTTACCTGTCCTGTAGATGAGTACAGCCAAGAAGAAGATAGCTGCATATTTACCGAGGCTCTTGATATCGTGTCCAAGGGTCTTGAGGTTGATACCGTGGCGTGCACGGGTTTTATGGATCTCGGTAATGTGATCTGGTCTTGTCTCCTTCACAAGGAGGAATATCATGACGGCGCTTACTGAAACAAATGCTCCGCATGCCATGAAATAGATAAAGTAGCTTGTTTGTTCAAGGAACATGCCTGCTAGGATGGGTCCAACGAACTGTCCTACACCATTTGACATTGTATACAGGCTCATGGCTTTTCCACGCTGTTTTGGCGGGAAAATATCAGCAACCATCGTGGTGATAGCTACTGGTGTCATATAGAAGGCGAAGCCCTCTATGAATCGCAGTACAGCGAATGTTGTAAAACTCTTATCCATGAAGGCGAAGAGGAAGAAAACCACCGCGTACATGGCTACACCAGCGAACAGTATGGGCTTTCTACCGTGGCTGTCACTGTATTTGCCAGCGATGATGCTGCTTACTATTCCCGCGAAGGTTCCGATGCTGATGAGTAACCCGATCCGGGTCCCGCTCATCCCATACTCCTCGAAGAATAATGGGAAAACCATGTAGATTGTGCTCGTGGTCACGAACATACTGACCATGCTAAGTACGATAAGGTAATAGTTCCGTTTCTGAGCCGTTGAAGGCTCCACTGTCTCACTCATAGATATGCCCCCCGTTGAAACGCCTCAACGGGTGGATTCCCGGATATAAACCCTTGTACGCACAACGTTTTTACCGGACACCTACAAGCTATAGGTGCAGCGGTAGGTAGGACCGGGGAGCTAGCCCTGCCCCACACCTCAAACGGGACACACGGAGGGGTCAGTAACCTACAAAGGAATCGGAAGCGGACCAAGAAGGCCCTGACGCTCTTCGTCGATGTCCTGCCCAGGGGGGTCGGCGGTTGTTCCGTGTACACTCGTAGGGGTGCAACTGGACGTTCAAGGGGTGAAACCGGCCAGGCCCGGGAGGGAGCAACCTAAGCTCTAACGTTTGACGCTCCCTGGAAATCGGGACGGAGAAGGGTGTCTTGACACCTCGTGGTCTCAATCCGTGAACAGCGTGGGGGCTACTGCTGCACTATTCTTCCTGAGTCTAGGGTTATGTTTTGTGGGAACTCTTCTGCGAGTGCCTCGATGTGACTGACGACGATTATCTGGTCAAAGTAGCGTGATAAATCGTCTCTGAGTAGCTCGATGAACCCAGTTCTACGCTGAGCGTCGAAGCCGCTTAGTGGTTCGTCAAGGAAGATGAATCCGGGACGTGCGCCTCTACTGCTTGGAATGGTGCTGATGGCGAATGCGAGGCGTAGTGCGAGGCTGAACTGGTCCTGTGTGGCTCCGCTGAATACTCCTTTTGCTTTCCATGTTTTTGCTTCCCTGTCTAAGACCTCGATCCTATAGTTTGTTTCGTCTATTCGTGCCCGGTTGTAGCGGTTGTCGGTTAGGGTGGGTAAGAACTGCATCATGTTTTTCTCTACGTCCTGTTTGACTCCAGCCATAATTCCCTCACGAGTGGTGTCCAATAGTATCTGGGCTCGTCTCATGGCTTCGATTCTAAAGGTTTCGCGTTCTGATTCCTCTGCTAGTACTGGGTACTTGTCGCGTAGCTCAGTGGTGTCTTCCATGATGGTCCTTGATTCCTCTACATCATTGTTGCGTTCCTGTTCTTCCTGTGTGAGACGGGCGGATAAGGTGAGTTTCTGGTCACGTTCAGTGTTTAACTCAGGTTCATCACCGAGATTGATACCGGTTTTCTCCAGTCCCTTTAGCTGTTTCTCCTCTTGCTTCTGTGACGCTTCAAGGAGGCTGATCTCGTTACTGGTTTCCGTTATAGTTTCCTGTAGCTGAGGTTGTCGCAATAATGCGTCACGGTGATTTTTCTGCTGAGTGGTTAACTGGGTAAGCTTCTTGTTTGCATCGTTGTAGCTCTGTCTTACCTCTGTTTCCATATCTTGTGTGATACCTGTTTCTTGTTCGGTTGCCGTGATTTGTTTCATGATGGCTTCTGCTTCACTGTTTTTAGTCTCCAGTTCCTGTTTAATCGAAGCCAGAGTGATTTCTGTTGATTCTAGGCTGTCTGCTTTCTTCTGTAGGCTGTTTTTCTCGGTGGTTAGGCTGGTTAGTGTCTCAGTGTCTTTCTGTATCTGGGCTCGTAGAGTCTCAACTGTGGTGGAGTTGTTGATGTTTACGGTGGTTCTATATTCTCTTGGCTGATCGGGTAACTTGTTTAGTGCCGTGTTGATGGCTTCATGAATATTAGATTGATTCTTCACGGCTTCTCCAAGCTGTTTTTCAATGGATTCCTTTGTTTTTTGATGCTCGTTTAAGAGTGTTTGTTCTCCGATTAGTTTTGTTTTCTCGTCTCTAACGCGTTCAAGTTCAGAATCATGCTTGTCCGGATCATTTTGGGTGTAAGTATAGCCACCGTATACGATTACAAGGACACCAAGGAGGGCAGCATAGACGTTAACTAGGTACATGAGAAGCAGTGCAAATATTACCCCGATACCTGCGATTATACCTCCAGTCTTCTGCTTCCCTTTAGCTTGATTCTTCTGTTCTTTAGCTTGATTTTCCGCCTCGTCTAGCGCAGTTATTTTCTCTGCGCTGCTTTGTGAAGCCAGTAATCGATTATTGACTGTCGCTAATTCCGGCTCCAGTCGGTCTATCTCTGATGTATTTGATGCAAGATT
>JAOZIG010000225.1 GCA_026014515.1 Candidatus Bathyarchaeota archaeon
TGAAAAAGCTTGTTCTGATGCGTAGACCCTATGAAAGCAGCGCTTTCTTAGACCTAAATCTCTCTTTTAGGATCTGTTTCCGAATCGCTGAGATGGTCCTGAAAACTATGTACAACATTGAGTTACAGGAATCCCTTGACCTGCTTCACCAAGAGTATGTCGAGAAGATTAAACAACGGGAAATCGAGGAAATCAGAACAATCGAAACATTGGAGACCAAAGTCGCTGAGGTTTCAATGGATGACTCAGCCGTTGGTAAGATAAACAAGTGGAACATGGAGAACAAACTTGAGGCAGCTCAAAAGAGCTACGATGCTAGAAAGCATCTTGACCCAATCACAAGGGAATATGATACCCGGGTGGTAGAGCTATGCAAACCTCAAGAAAACTGGTATAATATCGATAAACCAGTTTTAGAGTTAGATAAGATACTCAGTTCGGGAATAGAACTAAAGGAGACGAATGCTGAAGAAAATGGTAAGTTACAGTTTTCTCCTGAACCCAGTGTGGTTGATTGATTCAACTACTGATTCTAGAACCCAAGTAACTGAGCAATCAATATAGCTGGCGTCACAGCGACTGTCGCCGTAGTGTCAGATAGGCTCGTAATTGCTGGTATCACAATGTTATCTGGGTTTAGACCACGCTCAAACGAGATATGAGCACTCCACAGGGAAAACAGTGACACAAAAATAAAACTCAACAAATTACAGCTCAAGGAAGTCACAACTAGGAAACCAAGACTAGCCCCCTGACCAAAAGACATCAAATAAGCAACCACACCAAAAACCACGTACATGAAGGCAGCTGGAACCTCGATCTCAATAATTGACCTACCAGACTCTCTCAACTCCTCCATAAAGCTCCTAGAATAACCCAAAGCAATACTCGTAGTCATCTTTGAACCAAGTATTGAGCCGATATTACCAAGACTATTTGTGAGCGCAGGATACAGGGTCATCAATCCGGGTTTAGCTGCGAGACTGGGACCAAGATTAGAGAGCAAAACACCATTAATTCCACCAAAAATACTGCTAATAATCACCACAAATGTCCCTTCCCGCAGAGTCTTCTGGAAGAAACGATCATCCCTCATCATGGAACCAATGTAACCAATGACACCCAAAATAACTACAAACATCAAAACAAGCGCACTAAAATAGACACCACCCCAAAGGACTAGGAAAATCACGCCGACAAAGAAACAAGTAACAACGATATCATTGATGGAAGCAAGAATAGGGTACACAAGGATATCAGGATCAAGACCACGGTTAAAGGTCAAAATCGCGATATAACTTGTCAAAGGAATACTCGTCAAAACCGCCAACATACAAGCCACAGTAGGCACCAACAAGAACAAGTACCATTGACCTAAAATCGCTGAACCATTCACTACGTTAATCACAAAACTAAAAGAACCCAGAATCACGGTATCAATAACCGTCATAACCAAAACAGACCTAACAAGATTCCAATACTCACTAGTATTGTCCCTAATCTGAGGCTTCACGGTACCAAGATGCAACATAGTAGCCAGATTACCACTAAATAATCCACCAATACCGCCACGAATCGTCAAGATAGGCGGAAAAAGAGCCAAAATCCAAGGACTCTTGTTAAACTCAGGAGTAAAGATCGCGATTAAGCCACCGGCTAAAAGACTGATGATGTTAAAGCTTAAGCCAAGCAGGGTTTGACCTGGGACTGTCTTAAAGAATTGGCGAATTCGCCCCACAAGTGCGGTGGTTGCCCCAAGAGTGTTCTCTCTCCCATGCTTTGTCACGGGGTTTAGTGCCCCACCGGTAATTATTTGATGAATATTTAAAGGTATCATGGAGGGTTCTCCCGGATTTCTACGGTTTTATAAGACAATATACCATAATTTTCCATGAGAGAAATGAATCCATTAATTGTAATCATAGCATTTGTAGTGATACTCGCAGGGTTGCTCTATTATCTTCAAGGACGACAAGAGGAACCAGAGGTTCTTCCAGTTGTGAGTACAGAGGAAAAAGAGAGAAAAATTGTAAAGGCTAGTGAATACCAAGCCCAATACGAACAAGAAGCAAAAGAAGAAAAGCCAGCAGAAGAACCAGATGAAAAAATGGAGCCAGAAACAGAGGAACCAATGCCTGAAGAAGCAACCGAAGACGAGGATATCAGTTTACTTGATGGAGTGGGTCCAAAATACCAAGAACTACTCAGAGCAGCAGGATACAATACAATACAATCAATAGCAGAAACCACACCAGAAACTCTACACACCAAGCTTATCGATGTAAACAAAGAGACAGAGATAACAAAACGCCCACCAACAATAAACAACGTGGAAGACTGGGTTAAAACAGCTAAAGCTCGACAAGCCTAAGTAACCCGTTTTTCTTTTCTATTCTACCCGATTCGACCAATCCATCAAGCATATGCTGCATTTGATTGCGCCAACGAGGCTCACCATTGGGCAATACAGTAAAGTCATCAGGGTAAAGACGCAGCTGTATGACAGAATATGTTTTCTCCAGTAGAGCATCCTCTGATGCCGCCCCAAGTATTTTTAATGCATCTAAAAGAGGTTCAACATACTCTGGTTTAGTGGTTCGCCCCATGACCCCAAATATCTAATTCCTGTATCATAAAGAATATGCATGAGGACCTTCAGGGACGAGGACATACGATTCGACCTCCTACGAAAATATAGCGCTAACCAGTGGGGAAGATATTCTCCAGACATCATACCATTGACAGCTGCAGACCCAGATTTCAGAGCAGCAGAACCCATTAGAAAAGCAATCATAGACATGGCATTAGACGGTGTATTCAGCTATGGCTCAGATGGAGGAAACTATGACTTTAGACAAGTATGCGCAACCCATGTCACCAAAAACAAGGGTATAGAATGCGCACCAGATGATATTCATGCCCTGAATGGCGTCGCTCAGGGTATGATGCTTACATGCAAGACACTACTTGACCCCGGAGACGAGGCGATTATCTTTGACCCCGTAGATTTCC
>JAOZIG010000202.1 GCA_026014515.1 Candidatus Bathyarchaeota archaeon
ATACAGAAACAGGGGAGTAAAACTAATTGAGACTACCGGTATCAAATAGGGGAGGGGGGGGGGTAGCGCCGTAAAGGCTGGATACGGGGATATTCCATGAAAGAGTCTCTAAAACGACTTCTTTTCTCTCTTGAATGATGTTGAAAACCGTCACGTTAAGCACTTTTTAATACACCATAAATACTCTCATCGGCATCAAATAGCGACAAACATGAGACGCTTCAAAGACCTAACCCCCGACGAGGAAGCACACGCTCTCGCGCTACACAAGGAAGCCATAGTAATCGACGCCAGCCTAGTAGGATACACTGATTATGTTGGTGAAGACCTCTGGGTAGACGACCTAATCGCAGGAGGCATAACAGCATCAAACGCCACAGTCTGCATGGGAACACAGCTAGGCGAAGCACTACGAGAACTCAAAAGCTACCACAGCTGGGCGAAACGCAGCGAAGAAAAAGCACTCATCGCCACATCAGCAGCAGACATCAAACAAGCCAAGGAAGAAGGCAAACACGCTGTAATCTTTGGACCACAGGACAGCCAGTTCCTCGAAGGCACAGTTGATTTCCTAAAGATCGCCTACGAATACGGCATCAGGATCATCCAGCTAACCTACAACTATAGAAACAGCGCAGGCGACGGATGCAGCGAAAAGAAACAAGCTGGACTCAGTAACTATGGATTCGCTCTAGTAGAAGAGATGAACAAGCTAGGCGTACTCGTAGACCTAAGTCACACCGGTGACCCCAGCAGCATGGACGCCATCGAACACAGCCGAGACCCAGTAAGCTTCACCCACACACTACCAAGAGCATCTACACCAAGAGAACTCAGCAACTTTGCCAAATGGAATAACAAGTACATGTTCTACGGTGGCTGGACAGACTATGCTCTACGAAGGGCAAAGACTGATGAGCAGATCAAGGCATGCGCCGAGAAAGGAGGCGTAATCGGAATCACGCCTTTCTTCGCCAAGAAACCCGGCAAGAGCACACTAACAGACGACATCGTAGACCAGATAGAGTACACCGTTGATCTCGTTGGCGCGAAACACGTAGGATTCGGATCAGACGTAGACTTTAACAGCACACTGGACAGGATGGCGTACATCAGTCAGCACCCAGAGAACGTGGACAAGACCTACTTCCCAGCACTGGACAAGGACTGGGGATACGGATGGCTACGATACATGCCGAACCTAACAAAAGGATTGGTTGCACGAGGCTACTCGGACTCAGAGGTAAAAGGCATCATCGGTGAGAACTTCTACAGACTCTTCAAAAAGGTCTGGAGAGGCTAATTCCTCACTTTTTCCCACACAAGATGCGAGCTAAGCATCACACCACCTACCAGCTGTAGCGGAGTACTCAGCGTCAAAATATCACCCTCAAAGCTGTAGAAACGTTCCTGTCTCTCACCTATCCAGTTCGGGAACAGGCTTACCTCGATAACGTGGATAACCTTGTCATCCTTGACCTCGAATCTTCCACTATAGGAGATGTACCCGTTGAACGCTTCGATCTTCTCGTCAACAGTGCCTCCTCTGATGTCTCCTGAGGCGAACTCGGTGCGTCCCTCTTTCATGAAGGATACACCCATGTATCCCTCTGGACTGTAGATCAAGTAGCCTTTCCGTTTACCACTTCGATGCAGGCTGCCATCTTCTTTTCTGGTCTCTACAGAGAGTAATCGCCATGTACCAACGAAATCAGTGATGCTCATAACAAATGATACCAGACACTTGTCTGGATAAGAAATTTATTAGAATTAATGGGGTAGAGCCAAAAGCTCGCTCTTACGGACGCCTACGTGACGTAGAGCCGTAACGTTCTTCGCCTGATTATACACATCACTGGCAAGCTTACCGAGAACCATCTCGTGTGCAAGCTGGTCAAAGGTCAGGTTTGCCGCCTTCTCCTCAACAATACCCTGCATAATCTTCCTGATAGCATACTCTTGACTGGTCTTGATCCTAGTCTGAGTCATAGCCGTAACAACGACCTTAACCCTGTAGCCATCGGTTGTGTGGACCCTGAAGAATCCGTCTATCTTTGTGCTGCGCCTACGGACTAGGCTTCTAAGATAGTCCCTGAGGTACTCGTGACCCTTGAATACTGTCCGAGCTGTATGTCCCTCAATCTCGTCTACTTGGAAGTACATCTTCATGTATTCCTGACTGAAGTCGCCTGTGATTGCTGCTAGTGTCGTCTCAAAGACTCTTCCCATGACTTTGGATTCATCGTCGCTGGGGGTCTCGCCTACTTTGGTCTCACCGAAGTACTGTGGTAGGACTATGTCGTACCATTCTTTACGGCGCCATTTGTCCCTAGTTGCTCTGGACAATTTGTCATTTTCTCTCCTAGTTCAGTGACAGGTACATGCAACGCAATCATATATAGGTTTTGACAGAAACCGCTCAAAGAAACCAATAAACCCCACCAGACACAGGTTGAAATCATGATATTCACGATAATCATAAACGATGCCCCATATGGTATCGAGAAACCATGGAATGCTCTCAGACTAGCCTCCACATCAGCAGGAGACGAGATTGGCATGACTGTTAGAGTATTCCTCATGGGTGATTCTGTTGTTTCCGCGAAAAAAGGGCAAAAGACCCCTGAAGGCTACTACAATATGGAGAAGATGCTACAGTCACTGGTATCCAGAGGCGTTGAGGTGAAAACCTGTGGAGCATGCATTGATGCGCGGGGAATCAAGGAAACAGACCTCGTTGAAGGCGTGCAACGTGGAAGCATGAAGATACTGGCTACTTGGATAAAGGAAAGCGACAAAGCAGTCTCTTTCTAGACCTCTTCTAGTGTGCGCTCAGCTGCCTGAATACAGCTAAGCAAGTCATCAAGGGTACCCACCAGGCTACCGATACTACGATCCGAGACGATCTCAATCTCCAGCACATTCTGGTTTACAGCAGCGATAATATGCATGCCATCTGGGGCTCCCAGATTATCGGGTGTAATTGATTTCTGAATCGCCCGCGCC
>JAOZIG010000047.1 GCA_026014515.1 Candidatus Bathyarchaeota archaeon
TAACACCTTACGCGATTTACCCTTACTCGGTAACCACTCCTGACCACTGATACTCAGAAACCTAACCAGCTTAGGAGCCCCAAATAACAATGAATCATAATCCTTACTGTTTGAAGCCCAGACATCACCCTGTTGCGCCATGTACGCAGCTTGAGCTTCACCTTCGCTAGGTGCCTGAACCCATGGAATCCCAAGAATGTCAAGCAACCTCTTCGCGTCTTCCAGTCCTTGATATGTGAGTTTGCCAGTCATCACCGCCTTACTGAAAGCTTCCTGCATATCACCACGCTCAACAGCTATCCTGTAATCTTCCTCTGCCTTTCGTTTGGCTTCTCGCCGTGTCTCGATCTCCGTTCTTTTGAGAGTTGGAGGCTTTCCATCAAACACGAACACCAGTTTCATGTCATAGTCTGAGATGAGCCGCGTGGTTCTGAAGGCTAATCCAACAAGGTGACTGGTTATATTCCCATCAGCATCTTTGAGTGGTCTGCCTGTACGGTCTCTAATAAGCGCCAAAAACTCGTGGAGTACTATAAAGCCGTCTACAGCGAAGCTTTTTCCCCTTAACTGATCTAGGGTCTGCTCCTGTTTCTGTATTATCGGCGTTAATAATACTCCCAAACCTATCAAGAATGATTCTGTTGGGGTTTGTTAAAAGATTCCCCTACATAAAGTAGAGGAACAAGTGATACGCTAAACCAACAATGTATAACGCGAAGCTACTTGGCGCGAGATACTTGATTACCTTGTTCAGGTCCGACTTGAAGTAGTCATTCGTCAACACCAAACACAGGTGTAATGGCGAAGTAATGTATGTGCAAGTGATTCCAAGGAACACTATACTTGTCAAGTGTATGTTTGGTGCACCGAATAGTGGAAGCAGTATGGGGAATGCGATTCCTACGCCCATGGCTGGTGAACCAGAGATGGCTCCTATGAATAATGGGATAACGATGGCGATAGCCAATATAGGTACTCCAGACGCTATAACCACGTCAAAGAGGCTGGTAACAGAGCCAGTGATCTCAATCATATCCCTCAGGTAAAGCATGCTGATAATCGATAACACCAAGTCCCACTTGATCCCGTTCTTAAACATCATGAAGCCCTGTTCGGGCTTGATCTTTCCAAGAATCATCGCCACAAATATACCCGCAAGCAGTGAACCCCAGATGGGCAGACCCACCAGTGTACAAGCCACAGTAACTATGATGGGAATTCCTCCCTTCATGTTATCCATGGTTAAGCCTCCTGAGCTTGTTTTCTTCTTAGGTGTCTTGATGAAGCCTCTGCTGGCGATGAATCCGATGGCGGTCATCACGAAGAATAGTGGTGACTGAACCCTTAGCCATTCCGTGATCGCGAATCCACTGAGTGTAGTAGCCATTATTGTTGATGATGTGATGGGGTTTACCCAGTAAAGCAAGTGTCTGAACCAGACATTATAGTAGGTTTTTGCTTCCGTAGCCAGTCCTAGCTTGTTTGCCTCTGGCTCTATGAATGGTGCTGACATCAATGCGCCTCCAGGCATTGATAGGAATCCGAATAGTGCGGGGATGGTTGCTAAGAGTATGTTTCCGGGTAGTACCTTGCTGAGTCCCTCGATGAATTTGACCATTAGCCCTGTTTCTTTGAGAGCGTATCCAAGTACTGTGATCAGGGCTACTGCTGAGACTAGGTTCCATGTGTTATAGGCTGATAGTGTTACGAGTAGAACATCAAACAATACTGTCAGTGGCTTACCAGAAGTCACTCCAATTATCACAGCGGCGAGAGTGATAGCAATATAGAACTCCACATCCCTTGCGCGTAGTACAAATATACCGACAAAAGCTACGATTAAACCAATGGCTTCTAACATTTACGGGACCTGCATTCCTCTACGATAAATCTTGCCCGTATTTAAATAAATAGAAATCTTTGGGTGGCTACATGGCACTAGCCTCCCGGTTGTGCTTGGTGTTAGACTCTCAGAAGATCAATCCAATCATCCAAAGCATTATGCGTATCGGAAGGAAGACGATCCAGAAGGCTAGCTTCAGTACGAGACCGACTCCCATGGTTACTGATGTCACTAGGAAGAGTATTCCTAGGAGCAACATTATGGGTATTAGGAAGATGCCAAACATCTCTCTATGTATCACTAGCGATACAGGTTATTTAGGGGTTTCGGATAAGACTACTGAGACGGCTTATAATGCCTATCAATGGTTATCTCTGCAATATCCGCGCTGATGTTCCTGATATAACTGACCTCATCCATTATTGAGTGACAGAGAATAACAATACGGCTTTCCGCGTCATTAAGATGAGGAAGATCCTTGAGCCCCTCATCAATTAGTTTGCTTTCAGACGCGTAATCAATTACCGCCCCAGTATCCTCTAACGCCCCCTCAAAGAAGCCTTCAACCGCCTTATCATAGTACTCGAATGATTTCGATAACGCGTCTATTATGACCTCCATACCGGGCTCGTAAACCTGATCCTTATACTGGTACAGCTCCACGAATGACTCAGCCACCGTAGTAATATGATCCGCAATGTACTCGATTCGATTGATGAGCAGATGAAAATCAATGCAATCGCCTATCGAGATCTGCATCTTACTTGCCATTGATGGATTATTCACAGCGGTTCTTAGGAGACGGTTTAGGAAAAACAGGAACTGGTCAACATCTTCCTCAAGAGAAATAACTGATCTTGCTAACCCTAGGTCCCACTCTTTTAGGGCTTTGATCAAGTCCTTAGCCATGGAACTGGTGATAATATGCATTCTTTCAACTCCAGATGTCACCGAGGCAAGTGATTCATCCATAAACGCTTGCAAGGTTACAGTATCCGCGCTGGACTCGTATATTCGCATGTAAAGTGATTTTACTATAGACCTTATTCCATCCTGTTGGCTGCGTGTGAAGTTTTTATCGGATATTATCACGATTTTATCGTATCCGTTAAGATAGCATGCGATGATCTTTCGCTGAATCATCTTAACGTCTTCTTGTA
>JAOZIG010000444.1 GCA_026014515.1 Candidatus Bathyarchaeota archaeon
ATATCAAGTAGTTTGACAGCTTTCTCCAACGTCTCCTCTGATAGACCAGTTAATCGTTCTCGTAGATCAGATGCTAGAATCCCAGTACCCTCGATACCAACACATTTTGTGAGCACAATATGATCACCAACCTTCGCCCCACCAGTGGTAACATAATTATCCTTGCTAGCCTCACCTAGCATAAATCCCGAGACAATGGGACGCCCCAAGTTAGGTGCAACCTCTGTATGACCACCGACAATACATATGCCAAGCTCGCTGCATGCCTCATGCTGTTCAAGCATGATTGTCTCAAGTAGAGACTCGTCTGCTCCCTCTGGAAGCAAAACTATGCTCATGTACCAGAGGGGCGTTGCGCCTCTTGCTGCTACATCGTTTGCGTTGATGTGTACAGCAAGCCAACCGATCTTCTCTTCAGCGCCTGTGATTGGGTTTGCCTTGGCGATCAGTACCTTTTCACCGAGGTCAATTACCGCTGCATCCTCGCCAATCAATGGACCTTTGAGTACGCGGCTATTGGGGGTTCCTAGGCATGAGAAGACGTATTTTGTGAGTAGTTCTTTTGGTATCTTGCCTGTTGGGAGCTTTGGCATGGTTTCTCTCATTTGAATAGGTTTATCTGGATTTAGCTTAAACGGTGCCCAGCGTGCATGTGACACCCATTACAGAGTGGTGATATTGGATGTCAGTGAAGCCAGCCAATGCTAGACGCTCGGTGATACCCTTCTGAATATTCACCTTACGATATCTCGAACGAGGCTCACCAGTGTAATGAAACATCCTACCCCTTGGCTTGAGAACCCTAGCAAGCTTATCATAAAACTCCTGCCCATAAAGGTGCCCGGCGCTGCTGTGACGAGGTGGATCGTGAATAATATAATCAAAGTGATCTGAGGGAAAGGTATCTACTACGTAGAAGCTGTCCCCGATGAGTTTGTAGATGTTCTCTTCTGTGAATAGTTTGCGTGACCATGGGTTTAGTTGAGCTATTCTGATTACGTTTGGCTCATATTCTATTGATACGACATATTCTGCGCCGTTTTGATGAGCCTGAACCGCTGTATATCCGAGACCCATACAGGTATCAAGTACTCGTCCACTATGCAAACCAAGTGCCTGAATCTTGTCTTCTGTATCCTTCTCAGGTGTGGTGTCTTTTGTTCTATGCATGCGTATGCCGTCTATTTCCAGTGTGGGCGCTCCCGGTGTTTTGGCTAGTTTATAAAAATGTTTTCCACCTATAGCAGCCATGTAAACGATGTTTTTTTGTACGAAGTAAATTGAGCGTTCGTCTTGGGCTATTTTTTCGAGGCTTTCCTTGTCGATAGATTCGACTTCGTTTAGATGATATTCTGTTTTTGTCTGTTTTATCATGGTTTTTGATAACCCTAGATCAATGGACACGCTGGTTTTTCCCTCCAGCATTGATTTCGCAGTGTCAGAAGTGATGATGGGGGGTGTTTTTTGGGTCATCTTGGGTACAGTTCCGGGGATTTTACGTTATTAATGTGTATTCACTGCTTTAAATCAATCATTAATCTATATTCTGGCTCCATGCTTTCACTATATACAGACACTTTTTTCCGGGATTTTAGAGGCTTGAGTTTCATCTCCCCATTATATGCGTGTTTTTGTAAAATACTGGGTGATGAAAGATGTAATTTTTACAGAACTTAGCAACCTAGAAAGTGGTTTTAGTAAGGCTTATATGCGGTTTTTTCAGGTTCACCATCGAATACCTATGGCGTCTGATGATAAACAGAATGGCTTCAAGGGCATGGTGAAGGATGTAATTGATCAGATTCTTCCCAGCGGCGAGGTTGAGTTAACGGACATCAAGGATGAAATATGGCATGATCTTTCTGCTCTCTACTATAAGTATGAGGATGAGGACCAGAAGCGGGCTTTCAGGGAGGTTATGTATGATATATCGGATAGGATTCGGGAAGGTAAGTGGGATTCTGTCTATAAGAAGCTCTATAGGGTGGAGCAGAAGGACAAGCCTTACTAGTCGGTATATTTCTATCTTTGTTTCTTTATTACTTTTATTAATGTTTAAATCATTCTAGTTGTTCCTGTTCTTTGGTAAGACTCGTTTGTTCATTGCGTTTCCCAACGTAAGGCGAGTCTTACCACCGGTTTGATGTTTGATAGGGTTCTTGTGGATAGATTAAGAAAGTGTTACCTCATCTGTTTATGATGGATGAGGGGGTATTGGTTACTGTACGTAGGTTTCGTTCCATGGGGGGAGGTAGAATTCGAAGTAGATCATTTTGCCGTATGGTGTGTCTTCGTATCCTGCTGCTGAGACGTTTAGTAGTGTTGCTTTGGCTATTACGCTGAGTATTTCTGTTGGGTTGGGTGTTTTTGGGTCGCCTACTAGTATTTTTAGTGTGTCTCCGTCCATCTTGACGCCGTTGATTTCGATGAGTTTGTCGAGTCGTTCTATGAAGTCTACTGCGTATTCGCCTTCGAATGTTAGGTTTGATCCTACTTGTTTGAGGCGTTCTAGTGTGGTTTTTACCTCGGGTTTCAATGTGGTTTCTGGTGCGGTGGGGTGGGTTTTAACCTTTGTCAATTATTGTTTGCGGTTATGGAGGTTGACTAGTGATGCTGTGGATATTACTGCTAGTATCCAGCTTATCATGTTGACTAGGTACCAGAAGTCTCTGATCCACCATTTGTTTACTGTCCATATGTAGAAGGGGAAATCGAAGGTGTCTCCTGGTAGTGCTACTGCTATTTCTATTTGCCATAGTGAGGCCATGAGTAGTGCTGTGGATAGGATCAATCCTAGTAGGGGGACCATGAGTTTTCGTAGGGATTGTTCCTGTGTTATGATCTCCATTTTTCAAACATGCGAGCCTTTACTCGTTATTAAACGCTTGTTTTGGTGTCTGCTGGTGGGTACTTTGGGGAAAAAATTTCTCTGTGTGAAATGGTGTGAGGTTTGGTTAATTTGGTGGTGTACGTTTTTGTACTGAATTATCGCGG
>JAOZIG010000122.1 GCA_026014515.1 Candidatus Bathyarchaeota archaeon
AGTTCAGCTAGTGTCTCCGCTGCTTTCCGTACAGGCGAGTATTCCTTGATGCTTTCATTAAGCTCTGTTACTCGTTCTTTTGCTTCTTGGGCTTCAATGTGGGCTCGTTCAGCTGCTGTGAGCCGTACGTTAATGTTTTCGATGCTGGATTCTGTTTTATCGATTTTCTCTTGAAGCTCAGTGAGTGTTTGGACTGTTTCAAGCTGCTTCTCAAGATCAGCTAGATGGGTTTCAGCGGCGGGTATCTCTGCTGTAACTTTTTCCAGCTCTTCCTCGGCTTTCTCTACCTCAGTTAGCTGATTTTTTAGAATCTTTAGTTCCTCTTTTTTCCCGTCCAGTTTGGTCTTGGCTTCGTTGATCTTTGTCTGGTGGATTTTCATCTGCTGGATTACTGCGATGTCTTTCTCCAGTTGTTCAAGACGCTCCTGTACAGTTAGACGTTCAGCAGTGATCGCTTGGAGACGTGTCTCAGCTTGCTGTAATCGTTTCTCCGCTGATTCATAGTCTTGTTTTGCTTGCTCTGCTCGTTGAAGCTCCAGTAAAGTGTTTTTATGGGTCTTATCGAGGTCGCTGGCGTCTTTTTTCAGGTTGTCCCTTGAGTCGATGAACGCTTCAAGGTTCAGGAGGCTGCTCATAGCCTTGATACGTTCTTGTTTTGTGCTGGATTCTAGTTTTCCTAGTTCTTTTTGTTCAACTAGGCAACTATTTAGGAGTGCATCACTGTCGATGCCGTGCAGTATCTCGCTGATCTCGTCGTTTACGTTACGTGCACCGGTAGCTACGCGGGTCAGGTCGCCGTTGGGTTCGCGTTTGTTTAGTAGATGGTAGTTGGTTTTCTTTTTGAATAGGTCGCGGTGCACTTGATAGATGGTGTCCTCGATGCTGAATTCTAGTTCTATGGTTGCTTTTTCTCTGCCGTAACTGATTATGTCCTCGTTTCCAGCGTTTTTGCTGGGTCTGAGGGGCATTCCGTATAGGGCGTAGTGAATGGCTTCCATCAGTGTGCTTTTTCCGCTCTCGTTGCGTCCATGCACAAGTACGCGCCCATCGGGGAACAGCAGCTTTTCTTCAAGGTCTAGTCGTTTGAAGCCTATTGCTTTTAGTGAGATGAGTTTGAACACTAGGCGTCACGCTCCTTTTGGTAGTATTCTACAGCGTACTGCATGGCTTGTTGCCATAGTTTTTGGTCTTCGCCTGTGCTTCCCTCGATGGCTTTGAGGGCTGTTTCCTCCAGTCTCTTACGTGGATTTAGTCCTTCGGTGGTGGTGAAGTCCAGGTCTTCGCCTGTGGGTTTGATTCTGTCGATGTACTCGAAATAATAGTTCTCGTTTATGCCTTGTCTGTTTATCTCGGTAAAGTCTATCTCGGTGTATTTCTTGAACGGTAAGGCTCCTTCAAGTACCAGTTGGAGTAAACCATCTGGGTGAGAGGCATTTTTCTGTTCAGCTAGTATCGATTCCGTGAGCTTATCGTGTTTCAGTAGGCTCATGTGTAGTTTTAGCTGATTCATGGGCTGACTCTCAACGGGCACGTACTCTATGCTGAGTTCTCCGTCTGTATACTCTGCGACTATGAAGCCTGTTGATTTACCGCATTCACCGAAATCATAGTGCTCGGTACCACCGGGATAAACTACGTGACTATCTCCAATCATTGTGGATAGATGTTCGTGGATGTGCCCCATGGCGTAGAGCTGTATCTGCTGGTTCCGCTCGATGCTGGATTTTTGTATCCGTGGCTCCTCCCAGATGGGAGGCGCGATATCCTCAATACTATAGTGGAGTATTGCGATGTTCAAATCGGCTCCAGCTGGAATCGTCTTGTCTTCTATGGGATCATCCTTGGGGGCGAGGTTCTTGTTATAGCTCATACCAGCGATGGAGATGGTTACTCCGTCTCTGGTCTCTATTTTTTGATCAAAATCTGTCCTGTTCTCAAACACATGAGCTAGTCCAGCACCCCTAAGCAGAGCATGAGGTGATAATCCGTCTCTTTCGCTACTTGGTACCTCATGGTTCCCAGCGACAATGTAGGAGGATATTCCAGCTTCTCTAAGTCTTCTATATCCATTGATGACACTGGCTCTTGGTGGATTTCTTGGACTAAGTTGGTCGAATAAATCACCAGTGTTGATGTAGATGTCTGCCTTGTTTTCAATAGCGTACTCTATGGTTTGGTTCCATGCTTTACCAATTCTGGCTCTGCGTTCCGCTAGCTTTGATCCTAGTTTCTGGTTGTAGAGGTTTAGATGGTTATCCCCGGTGATTACTATCGTGACCAAAGCTACCACTCGGTCTCGTATTCCTTGTCCTTGGCTTCCTCAGGCTTCATCCGTTTACCCCGGTTATAATCCTCAAGGGCGCGGTTTAGCGCAGCATCTAAGTCGATGTCGCTGCCTCCCTCACCAGTGGTTCTACCTGATACCTTGATCATGGTGGGTATCTTTGTGAGGTCACCTACGATTACTGCCTCACCTTTATTGAGCCCCGGCAGATCGTTAAACAGGTCCTCACTGAGCCCCTCACTGCTGTTACGTGTAGCCTTCATGTCCTCTGGGTTTGTGAGCCTCATTATTATCTGGCTGTTACACTGGCTTAGGACGTTGCTGTTGATCTTACCGGGTCTCTGGGTAATCACCATGAGGAATATGCCGAATTTTCTTCCCTCTGCGGCTATCCGTTCAATTATTCCTGTGCTGAAGCCTCTTTGGTCTGCTGGAGCGAAGTTGTGGGCTTCCTCTAGGATGAGGAATACAGGGTAGGGAAGCTGTCCGGTTACAGCCAAGTTCCATACATCAGCCAGCGTCTTCTGTACTATGTACTGAGTGACATTACGTTGAAGCCCAGCAAGGTCTATGATGCTCATGTTTTTCGGTTGTATCAATTCGTCCAATGGGATGTTTGCTGAGCCCCATATCTCGTAGCCGAGAAGACGTCTGATATAGTTGGCTGCTCTACCCGCGTAATCTTGTCTCTGTTTTGTCTCCTCGTTTATAGCCATCCAGTTTAACCTGTCAAGAAGCTGCTTCGGACCATAGGTGCCTTCTAAGAGCTTCAATGCATCAGAGATGATGCCTCTTAGGTGAACCCAGTCCTCATTGATTCCAGCTACCTCGAAAATCTCGTTCTCACTTAGCTTGTTGAACTCAACGGTATAGTTTTCTGCGCCTCCAATGTCTTCGTCGCTGTATCTTCTTCCCTTGATTCCGGGTGGACGATAGATGGTCACATTGTCCCTGATAGCGCTTGAGCCACCTTCTCGGTGGTTTTTCATCATAACATAGTCACTGTTGGGGTCAAGGACGACCACTGTAGCGCCTAGGGGTAGAAGGTTCTCAAGGATCAAACCAACTAGGTAGCTTTTACCTGCACCAGTCTGGGCTATTATGGCTACGTGTTTCCTGAACCCGTTGGGGTCAAGCTGGACTGTTACGTCTTCTCGTGTAATGAGTCCACCCACGTTGATTCCGTTTCCCCGGTTCTTTGTGAAGAAACGTGATAATCGTTCTGAGGAGGCAGTATAGACTTTTTGACTTGGGATGGCTGCGCTTCTAGGCATCATCACCTCGTCTCTGTCGTTTAGGTAGCCCAGTACCTTTGCTTTGCCGAAGACCTTTGTCGTCCCACTGTATTTGCTGATGATGGTTTCTACTTCATCAAAGCTAAGGGCGTCGCTCAGGATGTCTGATCGGTTGCTTATCCGGGTAACCTGAGCCAGAACATCGATCCATTCCTCTTCTCCGTTGATCTTCTCCTTAACATCCCTAACAACTAGGTACTCGTAACGTAGTGGGTATGTCTCCGTGTCTGTTACGAATACAAATTCCCCTGTCTCCACTTGTCCGACAATATATCCTACCATTTCTTCAGGCATATGCAAACCTCCTTGAGCTACGGTCATAGTTCATCGGTACCCCAAGCTCCTCGGATAGCACCGACTTGTATACGGTATCAACTATCTTACCGCTTAATCTTACTTCTTTATCAACCACATATAGCAACGCGTTATAGACATCTCTGCCACCGAAATCGGAGGCGACTTGCCGAGTGACATTTGAGACCAGTTCAGGGTCCACAAACTCTAGGTGAGGACTATTCACAATATTATAATTCAATCCGAGGAAACAAGCCGGAATATCAACACGCAGTGGCTGATAATGCTCCTTCGCAAGCAGGTGATACATTACTATTGCAGGTGCACCACCATACTCGTTCAATGCCTTGATTCTCCGGTTATACTCGCTTCGCTCTGTCTGTTTTAACGCGTTTTTCAGCTGGTTAAATCTTGATGACTGGACTGATTTCTGGTCCTCGGATAACCCCAAGAGTATTGGGTGCGTTATCCCGGTCTCGCCTGTCTTCCACTTGTAGAGCATCTCTACATCGAGGTATTCTGATGCTACCTCACCGTATCCTAGTTTTCGTTTAAGTGCGATGGTATAGTTCTGGGTCTTGCTGAACTTGGATACTCCTATCACGATGCTGTTATGTTCTTGGCAGTTCTCGTAGAGGCGCTGCATGGCGTCAATAAGATCTACTGATAACGCGCTTAGTGATGCGCCACCATTTTGGGTCCCAAAAGGTGCTCCAATGAGGTGTGTATATCTTCCGTGAAGATTCCCATCAAGCAATATTATCGAGTTCTCAGGAATACTATCCATATTCTCGTTGATTACCTCGATCTCAATGAGGTCTCTGAGAATCCGCTCATAGTTAAACGAATAAGAGACATCCGTTGACCCCCTACGCATCTTGAGGTTCAGCTTTTTCTTCGCCTCACCACTGGTGCCAATCATCAGTCCTCGGGTTATGAAAAACTCTACCCCGTTTTCAAGCGTCCTCGCCGCGCTACTGCTGTCTACGGCATACTCATTTGAAAAAGGAGAGTCTCCAGAGGGAAGAGGATGCCAGCGTTCCTTTAGCTCCTCACATAGATCGGTTTCAAGCTTCTCATTGATACCAGCCGCGTTGAACAGCTGATCATAGGTACTTCTGTTTTGGCGTATCTCCTGAACAAACTCCCCGATGAACTTCAAACAAGTGTGCCTCCGCTAAACTGTCAATAGGATTTAGCGCTAATATAATGATTTACTGAATAACATGAGACGAGAGGTAGCTGAAACTGCTACCTGCTCGTCTTGGGCTTGAATTTCTTCTCTTTATACTTACCAGTAAGTCTGACGTGAGTGCCCTTCCTAGTAACGGCTGACTCTATGGCTTCATCCATGTTTTTACACTCGGCTGCCCACTCGCACTCCTCGCATTCAAACTCGAAGCCATACATTCCAATACATTCAGGTCTCGGTCCCTTTGGCATACCTCAGAAAAAAGAAGAATACTGTAAAAACTTATCGAAAAAAGAAGAGGAGTCGGGCTAATTGACGCTGCGCACAGTCTCGATGATATCACTCATCTTGAATGGAAAAAGCTCCGCGAGTTCCTCAGCCTCATCACGAGGGATACCCTGCTCGATGAGCTGCCTTCTAAACTCCCGTTTGGCGCGTTTATAGCTCATGCTATAGTCCAGTGCCCAGCCGGGTGCCCGTACCATCAGACCCAATACAGAGGGTAGGGTACGTATAGCGGTCCAGGCGCTCAAGGCTTACTCCTCGTCCCTGTAGTGGTGGTGTTCGCCGACCTTGAACTCGTTCATCATGCCCTTCCAGTTGGTGACTGTCTGCATGTATTCACGGGTCATTCTCATGGCCTCTTCTTCGGGGATTCCTCCCTCGATTAGGGTCTTCCTGAACTCTGCGACGCTTTTTGCCATGTCTTTGGCTGCCTCGGGGCTGAAGAAGGCTCCTATGATGCCTTTGATCATTGCGGGTACTTTGTCGCTTACAGTGTCAAGGATGTAGGCGATGTCCTCTGGGGACTCGACTGCTTCTCTTCTGTGTCTTTTTGGATATTCGTCCATTTCTTTCACAATACCCTATAGGGGTGATCACATTACTTAGGTGATCTGGAAAAAACTGATCACCCGTTGATCAGACGGGGGTGACCACTATGTCACCGTCCTTCAATATCAACACCTTGATAGGTTCAACCACCTTGGTTCTGTCAACATTGTTCGGCACGATAAACTTGAACTCATTATAGATACGGGTGAAATCGGCTCTGAGTCTAACACCCGCCTCGTCCGCAGCATCAACTACCAACCTTGGAACATCAATCAGATGGGTGTCGGATTTAATGATGATAGATGTTGCCTTCATCAACTCTTTGTACGCCGTGATGGTCTCCTCGGCTTTCTCAATGTTCTTGTGTGCCCTGCGTTCGATGAGGCTGATGTTCTGCCGTGTGGTGCCGAGTATCTCAGCGGTCTCTTCTTGGCTTTTACCTTCGACTCTAAGCTTGAGAACCTTGTATTGTTGCGGTGATAAATGCCCTCTTTGGTCCTGACCCATGTTTGTAAATCGTTTATGGTTGCTATAAAACTATATGTGTGGTTTGAGGAAAGCGTTTGTAATATCAGGGGTTTGATTTGGAGAACCAGAAAACCATAATCATAGTCGCGTTTCTAGTCGTTGTTATAGCAGGGGGAGCCTACCAGATTTCAAGAAACCAAGACGTTCCCCTAGAAGAAACACAAGTTATAACGGTCATAGACTGTCTGAACAGAACAGTCCAAATAGAGACCCCCATAGAACGCATCATATTCACAGGAAGAGGACACGCCCTTACAGTATCAGTAGCCTATCTATTTGACACGGCACCTGAGAAGATAATCGGGTTATCAACTGATATTGCAGGGTCCAATCTATTCAGCGTAGTTGATCCAAGTAGCTCTGAGAAGGTAGTGGAGGGTGCTTCGGATATGGGTGTGGAGGAGATAGCTGCACAGGACCCAGATGTGGTGGTACTGAAGAGCTATCTGAAATCAGATGTGGGTGACCCTCTTGAGAGTCTCGGAGTAAAAGTGGTCTATCTCGACTTGGAGAACCTTGAGCAATACGCCCGTGATGTTGAGACCATGGGTGCCCTGATGGGTGAACCCGAGAAAGCGGAATCCATCATAGAATACTATCAATCCACATACACAGAAGTAGAGGCACGCCACACCACAACAACAGATGCACCTAGTGTCTTATTCCTCTACTACAACGTGAAAGGCGGCACAGCCTCGTTTATGAGCCCCGGAGCAGACTGGCTGCAAACAATAGTAACCAAGACCGCTGGGGGTAATCCTCTAAGTCTTGAACTGGAGGGCACTGGTTGGAACAATGTGAACGTGGAGCAGATAGCCGAGTGGAACCCTGAGGTCATCTTCATTGTGACGTACAAGCCTGATCCATCATGTATGGACGTAGAGAACCTGATAAAATCAGATGAGCTATGGCAGAACATAGACGCAGTGAAGAATGATCGAGTCTACTCTGTACCCGATGACTGCTTCGGCACCGCTACGATTGGTAGCTGGGATACAAGTGGTTCAAGATGGATACTTGGTCTACGCTGGATGGAAGCAAAGATCAATGGCGATGATACTGGACTCTTAGAAGATGTGGAAGAGTTCTATGTTGATCTCTATGGATTGTCCTCCTCTGAAGCTGATACAGTGATAGATTCAATTGTTGGAGACATCTAATTATGAGTAAGAGTGGCGAGAGAAATCTTGGCACGTATTACCTGTTACTAGTCTTGATGGTATTACTCTCTTTATTCATTGGACGATACAGCATCAGCTATACTGCCATTCTAGACGATACACAGGACGCAGCAATACTCTGGAACCTTCGACTACCACGGGTTCTAACCGCGGCTTTCCTCGGAATGGTGTTAGCGGTGAGTGGGGCAACATTTCAGTCGGCTTTCCGTAACCCCCTCGTTGGACCCGATATACTGGGAATCAGTCAGGGGGCTTCATTCGGTGCTGCAGTAGCCATCCTGTATTTTAGCGGGAATCCTTTGCTTGTGGAGATATCAGCCACAGTTTTCGCATTGATTGCCTTTACCGTCTCTTACCGGGCATCAAAAACGGTTAGATACGGTGATGATGTACTACGCCTTATTTTATCAGGCTTAGTGGTCTCGGCTTTCTTCAGCGGCGGCGTGGGTGTCATGAAGAGTCTCGCAGACCCGTTAAATGAGTTACCTGAGCTTACCTTCTGGTTATTGGGTGGCTTATCTGGGGCACTTTGGGGCGATTTTCTATACATGCTGCCATTTGCTGCAGGTGGGTTAATTGTCCTGTATGCGATTAGGTGGAGGATAAACCTACTATCACTTGACGACGAGGTAGCCACCAGCCTAGGCGTAGACCCAAAGCAGCTAAGAAGAGTCGCCATACTCGCAGCGGTTGTAGCCACAGCGGCTGTAACATCAGTCTCAGGCACAATCGGATGGATAGGCTTACTAGCGCCTCATATCGCACGAAAGCTGGTAGGCGTAGATACCCGTTACATGGTGCCTGTTAGTGGTGCTGTCGGAGGCGGTTTGATGGTTTTCTTTGATGATATTGCTAGAAGCATATCACCCAGCGAGATCCCATTAGGGGTAGTTGTTTCCTTTATCGGGGCTCCGTTTTTCCTGTATCTGCTTTCCCGGAGAACATAGATATGAGTAGCTTCAGCGTCAACGAGGTCTCTTTCGCATATAACGGTGTGAAGGTCTTTGAGGAGGTCTCATTGAAAATACCCGGTGGCAAGGTGACCGCTTTCCTTGGTGCAAATGGCTCAGGGAAAACCACCATGCAGAAGCTTTTACTCGGTTTACTAAAGCCCGATACTGGCAGCATATTGTTTGATGATAAACCTCTCTCTGAGTATGGTATCCGGGAACTCAGTAAAAGCATGGGATGGGTACCCCAAGTAGAAGAACCAAGCTTCCCGTATAAGGTCCAAGAATATCTAATGCTAGGCAGAGCCCCGTATCTCGGCTTCCTTGACCTACCAGACAGTAGGGACACCGAGATCGTTGAACATGTACTCGAAAGATTAAAGATGACTGGACTCGCGGAGAGAGAGATAACTCGAATGAGTGGCGGGGAGAAACGCATGGTGCTTATTGCCAGAGCCCTTGTACAGGAGCCCAGTGTGCTTCTGCTTGATGAGCCCACCAGCCATCTTGATCTTGGAAACAAGGCTTCAATCCTAGAGTTGATCGCGGGACTCAGAGAAACAGGGGATACCATTATCTTCAGCACCCATGACCCTAATGAGGCTATCCAAGTAGCGGACCACATTATACTGTTCCACGGTGGAGAAGTCTTGGTAAGTGGCTTACCCTGCGATGTGTTATCAGTGGAGAACCTCAAACGAGTTTATGGGGCTAACCTAAGGCTTCTGCACATCGAAGACCGGTTTTTTATTGACTTTGGACCCTAGTTGATAAATCTAAGGGCTACATATTCTCATTGTTATGGCGGAAGATGTCTCTGTTCTGGGTTTTTTCGTTGATGTTTACGGTTGGATCGATGAGAATATCCTGGGGTTGATCACCACAGGTACTGTACTAGTAGCCCTCTACATTGTATACAAGTTCCTGATACGAGAAATTGATAGACTCAAGGAAAAAGAGGTACTGGACATAAGCACAGCCTCCCTATTCAAGAAGATACTCAAATGGACATCATACATCATCATATCAGTCCTCATCTTCAACACACTAGGCATACAGATCGATTTCTTCCTAGGACTCTGGGTACTAGCTGGTGGGACCATCATAGGCTTTGCATCCATGAACACCATCGGAAACGCCCTAGCAGGGCTAATAATCATGGCTAGCAGACCTTTCAAGATCAGGGATCGCTTATTCTTCCAAGACCAATTCGTGATAGTTGAAGACATTGATCTCATCTATACACGGATGAGAACCCTTGACAATGTGGTTATCTCGGTGCCAAACCAGTTGATACTTGAAAGCGTCATCGCTAACCAGAGTGTCTATGATATCATTAGACGCCGCATAGTGGTTACCATCGACTATTCAGAGAAACCCGAAAGAATCAAAGAGATATTGTTAACATCTACCAAAGACGTTGAGGAGATAATCGCAGAGCCTGCCCCATATGTGTGGATCACTGATTTCCCAAACTATGCGATGGAGTATACACTATTCTACTATATTGGTGATACACAGAAAAGCCAGATGATTGACGCCAAGGTGCGTGAAGCCGTGATTAACGAGTTTACTAAGAATGGCATCGATATGAGTACGCCGAACCTCATAAAATCAATGAGTTAACTCAGCTATATATAAACAAGGAATTTCCTGTTTATGTTATTTTAAACACCGGAGACTGTGTTATTTTCACGTGGATTTGAAATTGTATATATATTTTTATTTTTTACGCGACATATAAATAAATTACAAAAAACAATCAAAACAACCATTTTTCTTCAACGTTTTTGTATTATAAGTTTTGAAGAATCCGTTATTTTGTGCCTTCGATCAAGGCATTGTGCCTAAACGGCAATCGGAGAGAAATAAACAATGCCAATATGTGCAATATGTGGAGAAGAAGTCGAAGTAGTCACAAAATGCAAGATGTGCGGAGAGAAATTCTGCTCAGACTGCGGTGAACCCGATGAAAAGCTCTGCATCTACTGCCTCGACGACGAGGACGACGCAGACTGGGACGACGACGATTGGGACGAAGACGACGATAGCGACGACGAGTAAACTCCCAAAAACCCTTTTTTAATCAACCTTTTTCAACAAACCAGACTTTTTTTTGTCATATAACACCCGTTACCATACCAATTTTCAACACGATTACAGATACAAAAAAAGCCGTTTTATCGCCTATTTTAATAAAAAGAGGTAAACCATGGCTTAAACACGCCACCCCCACCCCCTCCTTAGTTAGCGGCTTTACTCGATTCGTTCTAGTTTAAAGACCACTGGACGGAGCCCATCAGTGCAGCTGCTTACCATGCTACCGGGTTTATTGATCCATCTAAAGTCCCCACCGAGTGCAAGATGTGCTACGTCTCGTTGGATGTCTGCCCAAGCCCATGCGCAGAAGCCTTCGGGCATCTGGAGGTTTTTACTTATGAAGACTTTGCCCATCTCTACACCGTCGCAGACGGGGTTGACGTTTTTTGCGGCGAGTTCATCAAATATTGGACCGGGTTGCAGCTTTGCTACTACTGTGATTTTTACGTCTGACATTTAGAATCAATGTGTCTCTCGGCTGGCGATATAAAAAACCCTTGTGGCATCTCATATCCATTATCGGTGCCCAATATTAGCCCATTCAGAATGAAAAAAGGGCTAGGATTGCTTGGGAGTCTTCTCCCAAGTCTCCTCGGCTACAGCCAATGGAACGTCAGCACCCTCAGGTATTGGGGTCTTGTAGGTCCTACCGCCTAGTCTCTCAAGATGCTCTTCCTTCGCCTTGGCTCTGAGTTCTTCATCAGTGAACAACTCGATAGCTGAACCCGCCATAGTCTTCGCCGCGAAAACGAGACTCTTGTGACCGATACTCATGCCACTGGTAGCCACTACAGCCCAGCTGTGACCCGGTGCACCAAGCACAAAACAAGTGGTACCAAACTCAACGGTGGGCGTTATCCATGATATGTCCCCTACGTCGCTGCTACCTGCACTGGTTTCACCGTCGCCCAATGGGTCAAGAATATCAGTTACGAGGTCAACGTCCCTGTACTTCTCCGCGTCGGGTATCTTGTTTCTCCGTAGAGAATCTACCTTGGCATCCATGCTGAAGTTACTTGCGATTTTCTTTGCATACTCAAGCTCTTCAGGAGTATACTCTGGGGCTCCGATCTCCCTCATGTTTTTGACAACTAGCTCGCTGATGGTCTTGTTGGGGATAATATTGTATAATGCGTCAATAAACTGGACCTCAAGCTCTGTCTCGGTCATCAAAGCTGCTCCCTCCGCGATCTTTAGTATCCTCTCATAGATTGGATCAAGCTGAGTACGCTCGGGTGCCCTGATGTAATACCAGCTACGCGCATAATCAGGAACCACGTTGGGTTGTCCACCGCCCTCCTCGATAACATAGTGAATACGAGCCTCCTGAATCACATGCTCTCTTAGATAATTGACGCCAATGTTCATCAACTCAATAGCATCCAATGCGCTGCGCCCCATCTCTGGGTTACCCGCTGCGTGTGCTGTCTTACCCCGGTATACGAACTTTATTCCATTCACGGCGGTGCTACTCTTCAAGTTACATGTATTCATGCTGCTTGGGTGATGACTCAGACACGCATCAAGACCATCATAATAACCATCACGCGCCATCCACACCTTACCCGCATAATTCTCCTCCGCCGGAGTACCATAGAACCGCACAGTACCCGACATTACCTCCTCCTCAAGAAGATACCTCATGGCTACAGCCGTGGCTAACGCTGTTGCACCATGGACATTATGTCCACAACCATGACCCGGCGCATCCTTCACAAGTGGGTCCTGCTCTGGTTTGATCTTGTTACTGAGACCTGGGAGCGCATCGTACTCGCCTTGGAACCCTATTACTGGTTTTCCCTCACCCCATTCAGCTACTATTGCTGTGGGCATACCAGCGACACCGTGTTTAACATCGAACCCATGTTCTTTGAGTTTCTCTGCGATTAGTTTGCTTGATTTTGACTCTACTAAGCCTAGTTCGGCGTATTGCCATACCTTGTCGGCTACCTCGATGAACTCGTCCTTGTGTTCATCAATCCATTTCCATGCCTTATCCTTAAGCATACCAGAGAAAAGGCTGAAGAATGTAAAAAGAGTGGCGCACGAGGTGGGATTTGAACCCACGCCCCCGGGGAGGGACCAGTCCCTAAGGCTGGCGCCTTACCAGACTTGGCAACTCGTGCGCCTTTTAATTTCATTTGACTAAGGATACAAAGAGAGATTGTTACCAATATTGTAGGTAGTTAGGTGAAAATGATGAGTTGGTCCCTCCCCGGGATTGCGTGCGCCAGTCTCATCAGCAGAAAAATGTTCTGCGTATAAACGGATACAATCGGGTTATTTATAGATTAAAGAGAAAAAACAATCAGATGCCTAAGGACAGAATAATAAAATGGGGGTTATTGTTTGCCCTTTAACTGCTCTGCCTTTGCCCTTGCGATCTCCAGCGGAGGCTCATCATCAGGCTTTACTGGCACATATTTTTGGTCTCCGAGACGCTTTTTCAACTCTGCCTTGGCTTCCTTTATCATCTCTGGAGAAGTAAGCAGGTCCAGTGTGGTTCCCGCCATGGTTTTCGCCGCGAATATGAGGCTTTTGTGTCCGATGCTCATGCCTCCACATGCTACCCATCGCCAGTCGTGACCGGGTGTACCAAGTACGTTGGTAGCGGTCTGGAACTCTAGGGTTGGTGTCTTCCAGCTTACATCTGCGACATCAGTGCTCCCCGGGCTAGTTATACCATCATCCCATGGCTCATGCACCTCTGTATCAATGAGCACGTCAACAAAGCGCTCCCATTCTGGGTGCTTGCTGGCACGTAGCATGCCTATCTTCTCGTCACGTGAAACGGTGGAATCAATGGCTTTTGCGAACTCAAGCTCTTCTTCAGTATATGTCGGTGCTCCTATCTCACGCATGTTGGCTGTTATGGCGTCGGCTAGTACCTTGTTTGGTATCAGGTTGTAGAGTCCACCCATGTGGATTGCGTTGAGTCTTGTCTCTGTCATCATGGCGGCTCCTTCAGCGATCTTCAGTATGCGTTTTGTGATGGGGGCTAGTTGTGAACGCTCGGGTGCTCTGATGTAATACCATGATCGGGCATAGTCTGGCACAACGTTGGGTTGTCCGCCGCCTTCTTCGATAACGTAGTGGATACGGGCTTCCTGAATCACGTGTTCTCGGAGATAGTTGACGCCAATGTTCATCAACTCGACAGCATCTAACGCGCTTCTTCCCTGTTCTGGGCTACCAGCCGCATGAGCGGTCTTACCGAAGAACTCAAACTTGTAGTCATTGGTAGCTGTGCTGCTGCTCATTCCAGCCACGTTTAATTCGCTGGGGTGGTGGCTTAGACAGGCATCAACATCATCAAAGAGTCCAGCGGTTACCATGTAGACCTTGCCGCCGTAGTTTTCCTCGGCTGGTGTTCCGTAGAACCTGATGGTGCCCTTGAGGCCCTCATTCTCCATGGTGTAGCGTATTGCTATTGCTGCTGCTAGTGCTGTTGTTCCGTGGATGTTGTGTCCGCATCCATGTCCAGGTGCTCCCTCGATTATAGCCTCTTTCCGTGGCTCAGCGACGTTACTGATTCCGGGAAGCGCGTCATACTCACCCATCAAACCGATGATTGGTTTTCCTTCACCGTACTCAGCTAGGATACCGGTGGGCATTCCTGCGACGCCTAGTTGTACCTTGAAGTCGTGGCGTTCTAGGGTCTCGGCTATGATTTTTGATGACTTGGTCTCGACTAGTCCAAGCTCGGCGTATTCCCATATCTTATCGCTTACTTTGATGAATTCCTCGCGGTTTTCATCGATCCATTTCCATGTAGACTGTTTGTCCATAAACTATCGAATGGTTGTGAGGGTAAAAAAGAATCGAAAACATTGAGAATCAAATAATAAGAGAATGATACACTGTATTGTCGAGTTGAGTCCTCAGATAGTTGGTATAGGTCGGTGTACACTGGATATCATCTTCAGGCTTCCCGAGTTCCCTACATGGGAGAAGGGTGTCGTTTATGATGAGTATAGCATTGATGGTGGGGGACAGGTGGGCACTGGACTCGTGGCGGCATCAAAACTCGGAGCCACAACAGGTTATGTTGGTACGGCTGGAACAGACTACGCTGGAGAACTCAAGATAGAGAGTCTGCGAGAATGGGGAGTAGACACCAGTAACGTAATCAGACGAGAGGGTCCAGACGGACAGGTAATACTGGTAACGGTTCAAAGCAGCACTGGTGAACGAGTCTTCAACCACAGCGATAGACTGGACTCAGAGCCTCTAAGAATCGATGAACTCGACTACGATTACATTACGAGCGCAGATTACCTGCTTGTTGATGGCTCACACTCAGTGGCGGCTCTAGAGGCAGTAAAGTGGATGAGGGAAGCAGGTAAACAGGTTGTGCTTGATGGCTCAAAGACGGATAAACCCATCAGCGAATCCACGAGGAAGCTGATACCTTATGTTGATGTGCTTGTTTGTGGTTCTGGGTTCAGCGAAAAACTCACTGGAGTATCAGATGTCTATGATGCGGGTAAGAGAGTGATTGAGTTGGGTCCAAGTATCTTTGTTGAGACATTGGGTGAGAGAGGAAGCGTAACGGTAACCAAGGAGGGTTGCTTTGAGACCCCTGCGTTTACGGTTGAGGTTAAAGATACAACAGGTGCCGGTGATGTTTTCCACGGTGCTTACCTCTATGGACTCATCAAAGGATGGAACCCTGAGAGGATAACCCAATTCAGCACCGCAGTCTCAGCGTTAAAGTGTACACGTATGGGAGGTCGCAGGTCTGCGCCAAGCCTCGATGAGGTCTTGGAGTTTCTCAAGGCTCGTGGTGTGACAAGTTTCTAGGCGAAAGAAAGACATGTACCGTCAGCGTATCTTGGTGCATGAGTTTCATAGTCGTTGATAAACGAGATAACGTCGCTACAGCTATCGCTGATCTCGGTAAAGGTGAGACGGTTGAGGCTGGTGAGTGGAGTGTTAGGCTCGTTGATGATATCAAGTATGGTCACAAGTTTGCATTAGTAGATATCCCTGAGAATGAGTATGTGGTGAAGTACGGTGAACGGATTGGCAGAGCCACAGAAAGGATACAGAGGGGCGCCCATGTGCATGCTCACAACGTGGAGGACATCGTTGACGAGGTGAGAAAGCTATGAGTAGACAATTCATGGGATACAGGCGAGCAGATGGACGAATCGGTGTACGCAACTACACAGCTATCGTATCAACAGTGTTCTGTAGTAGCAGCGTTGCACAGAAGATCGCTGACGCCACAGGAGCCAAGGTTTTCATCCATGATGGTGGCTGTGGGCAGTTGGGACCAGTACGAGAACACACAGAGCGAATATTGAACGGTATAGTGACTCACCCTAACATCGGCGCGGTGCTCACTGTGGGGGTAGGCTGTGAACAGATAGATGCCGAACTACTAGCATCCAAGGCTGAGGGCAGACCTAATGCTTTCTTGGATATCCAGAAACTGGGAGGTAATGAGGCATCAGTAACAGAGGGTATAAAACTGGTGAAGAAACTCCAAGCTGAAGCAGCAGAAGCTGAACGAACAACGGCAGACATCAGCGAACTCACAGTAGCTACCCAGTGTGGAAGCAGCGACACAGGATCAGGTATAGCAAGCAACCCCACAGTAGGAGCATTAGCGGACCTTTTGATCGCGGATGGTGGAGCGATAATCCTCGGTGAGACAGGTAGTCTCTATGGTGCAGCTGGTTTGATGGCTAGACGAGCAAAGACACCTGAGATCGGTCAGGAGATCATCGACATGACTGACAGGCTTGAGAGTTATTACAGTAGGATGGGTCATAGCTTCAGGAAAGCCAACCCAACGCCGGGGAACATTGAAGCGGGATTAACTACTCTGGTTGAGAAGAGCTTTGGAGGCGTCAGAAAGGGAGGCACCACCACAATACAGGGTGTATTGAAGCCGGGTGAGAAGATAACAGGTAAGGGTCTCTGGATTATGGATACCAGTCTTGGGTTAGGAGCTTGCGCGTCAGCGGATATGCTTGCCTCGGGTGCCCAGATACTGGTTTACACTACGGGCAAGGGTAACCCTGTGGGTTCGCCTCTCGGACCAGTTATCAAGGTAACAGCCACTAAGCGAAGCGTCGAAACTCTCAAGGATATTATTGACTTTGATGGGAGCCCGGTTTTGATGGGTGAGGAGACGGTTGAGCACTGTGGAGAACGGCTATACGATAAAGTGGTTGATGTCGCGAATGGTGAACAGGTGAAAGCTGAGATACATGACCATAATATATTCGCCATAGGCAAGATCGCTTTCTAAACTCACATCTTTTATCTTCCCCAGATTTTATTGATTTGATGTATTCAAGGCTACGCTACATGGGGTGGGCTTCTATAGTCAGTGGCTGGCTTGTAATACTGTTAGCCATCTCAAGGAACCCTTGGTTTGTCTTTACTAAGAATGCTTTCAGTGACCTCGGGGCTTCTTCAGCCAATGATCCTTGGTTGTTCAATGTGGGTATGATCTTGACTGGTGTCATGATTGGGTTATACTCGGTTCATCTTTTCGAAGCAAGCATCAATAAAATGTCTGGAGTCGGGGGCGTTTCCATGGCGTTAACAGGGTTTATGCTGATGATGATAGGTTTGTTCCCAGAGGGTACTCCTTATCATTACACGGTTTCTGTCTGGTTCTTCTCACAGGGAGCTCTAACTGTACTGATCTGGGGGTTAGCACTCATAGGAGAAACAAAGTGGAGAAAAGTTGGACAGGTTTTTACGTTTATGGGTATTGTGGGGCCAGTGATAGCGGTGATTGTGCCATGGCCTTCGACAGCGACTGTTGAGGCTTATGGGATACTGGTATTGAACCTCTGGGTAGCCTTGATGACTTGGCTTACCCCAAGGTTAACCGAAGCAAAACACTGAAGCATTATATCCCTCCCCTCCAAAACATATTCAGTGTTCTAAATGACGGAATTAATTGATCTGCTTAAGGAGCAGAAACGGCTTGAACTGAGCCATGTTGAGACTATCAGTAAAAGCATCAGGGAGCTGAAACACCCCATGGTACGAGTAGTACTTGAGTCCATTATCCATGACAGTATGAAACACGCGGCTATCGCACAGGCTTTGATTGATGTTGAGGCTGGTGCAGTGCCCATGAAGCTTGATGTTGATCTTGGTCCAGCAGTGAATCTCGCTCAGAGTATTAAACAGCATATGGTTGTTGAGAAGAATATGCTTGAGTTGTTGGAGCAGATTGATGACATGGTTGAGGATGATAGGGTTCAGGCGTTCATCGATTACCTTGTTGAGGAGGAGAAAAGACACCACAAGCTGCTCAAAGAGCTATCCTCTTTGCTTGACAGGGAAACAGTATCACTGGATGAGTACGTTGGTCTCTTCCAGAAGTATATGATCGTTCCTCCCTAGTTTCTTCCCAAGTCTTTTATCATACATTAAATCCTCAGAAAATCATGAAAGCCGTCATCGTTGAAGCCAGCCCAAAGCCTGAAGGTAACTCAACAACAATAGCCAAACACATCATCAAAGGACTCCAAGAAAACCCAGAAGCAGAGATAACAGAGCTATTCCTTGATGAGCTTGATATCAAGTTCTGCAGAGGCTGCTGGGAATGCCTCAAACGTGGAGAGCCCGGATGCGTAATAGACGATGACATGACGTGGATATACCCCAAGCTGAACGAGGCTGATGTACTTGTCTTCGCTACACCCGTCTACTGGTGGCACATTAATGCTCAGATGAAGAAGTTCATCGACAGATTCGAGGGTTTACTGGACGGAAATGGACCAAATAATCTCTCAGGTAGAACCCTTGTACTGGTTATCACTTACAATATGGAGGACCCTGATGGGGTTTATCTTGCGATACAGATGTTCAAGTCGATTGCAGGCTGGGGTGGACTCGACTTCAAGGTATTCAAGTATTGTTCATTTGATAACCATGTATCAAAGTCTCCAGAGACACTGGAGAAAGCAGTTGAGTTGGGTCATTCACTAAAAGACTTCAAACGTCAAGAACTTACGGTACCATGCCCCATCGAAGGATGCAAAGGAAGGTTTGCCACGTTAGAGGCTTTGGCAAAACATTTAGCATCTGGAGCAGGGCCAACACACAGAGAGTGGCGAAAAAGCCATGGCTTTAAGGACCTTGGGTTTAGGACTGATGAGCTCTGGACAGGAATATTGGAGCTGTTGAAAAATAGCTAGGTAAACGATTTACTGATTTGATCCAACTTGTCTTGTAGCCTTTTTTGGTCTCCAATTTCTTTCATGTATAACGCGCCATGGAAAACGGAGATTCTTGCATAAAACTGAGTCCTGTTAAGACAATGCGAGGGAACCTCCAGTGCATCGGTGAGGCCCTTGACGAGCCTTGAGTCATAATCCATGATGAAACCGGTGAGGTCAAACGCTGGATCACCAAAGCACGCATCACCCCAATCAATTACCCCGGTGATCTGGTCACCATGATGGAGTATATGGTCTGATGTCAAGTCCCTGTGAATAAGGGCGGGTATGTAATCGAAAAAGTCATGCTCATTCAGTGGGACATCAAAGGCTTCTGTGATAGCTTCTATTGTGCTTGGTTCAAGCATTGGGGCTATCTTTTCCATCACTTGATGGTAGAGTTCATGGTATTGGTTGCGCCAAGTCTCACTGGTGTAGACGGGTACTTGTTTGAAGAGGGATATGGGTGTGTCTTGAAGCTCGTTGAGGAAATTGGTGAGGGTTTCGATGAGATAGTCTTGGTCTAGTTTTTTCGAGGCTTCCTTTGTTAAAGGTTCACCAGCTATGCGTTTGTATGCCATGTAATAGGGTGGTTCGCCGTTGATTCTGTGATAGATTGGGTTGGGTACCTTGAGTGAAAGCCGGTTATTCAGTATGGGCAATAGTTTGAGTTCTTTGATGTGTTGTTTCCGGGTCTCTTCTCGTCTTGTGAACCTGAATATCAGTTCGTCATTGATCTCTAGGACTTGGTTATCCCAGCCATCGTTGATGTTTTTAAGGGAGTGTATTGTTTCGTTTGTCTCTGTCGTGATTATTGATTTGAGTTGTTCTTGGTCCACGGTATTTCTGTGGGTGTTTGGTATTTATGGGTGACTGATCATGGGAAAATATTGGTTAATAATCGCTACCTGCATGATGTTAGAAGAGGGAAAATTGTTACTGTTTTAGTTTGAGTATGAACGAGTTATCGGTGACTGTTACCTCGTCATTAATCAACTTGTACTTGTAGAGTTTTTGTAATACTTGATGAAGCAGTTCCACAGCGTAGCGGCTATAGGATTTGTTCAGCGTATGGAAGCCGTAGATTGAGATGATACCATCATCAGTGCTGTAGTTGAGTTTTGTAAACCAGCCAAAGTGACGACTGCTTGTTAGTCTTGTGAAGTTATCAAGGAACTTTTGTATTGGTTCTTCTTGCCTGTTTTCCTCTATTTGTCGTATCCTGATGAGGGAGGCAACGTGGCTTGACAAGCTATCGGCTACAGCTATTATCTCGTCTTGTGATAGATGCTCAAATACGGCTGCGATGAGGACACTGTCGACTTGCATCATGTTTTGGCCTTGTATGCCTTCTCGGGTTCTGTGCCATTCTTTGAATGCTTGTTTGATGAGTTGGCTTTTTTTGAGGTTCATTGACTCTGCGAGGGTTTCTAGCTCTTGGTCGAGTTCTTCGTCTACTCTGATGCCTATGGTCTTTGACATTGTCCTCAATGGTATTTGTGAAGCAATGTTTATTTAAGATGACGCAGGAATAGCCGCTTAATACACTGTAAAACAATGTTTAACATTGTGAAACAGAGAAAGTGAGAAAAATGCAAAATATGCCAGCAGACAGACGAGCGCAGATACAACTACAAGACGCTGCATTCGAGGACCAACTCGAAAGATACAACATATCATCAAACAGGATACTCCCCATCGTACTCATCTGCGTCATCGTTGACATGCTGGGCTACATGATGGTCATGCCCTTGCTGCCTTTCTACGCCCAGACATTTGGTGCATCAGAGTTCACAATAGGCATAATGACAAGCCTCAACGCCATTACTAGTCTCATCAGTGGTCCTTTCTGGGGTAAGCTCAGTGACAAGTATGGACGAAAACCCATACTGTTGATCTGTGAGGCGGGTACACTGTTTAGTTTTATTATCTTGGCGTTATCTGGGTCCATTCAGATGATCGTCATCTCAAGGATAATTGATGGTCTCTTCGGTGGACAAATACCGATAATAATGGCAACCATCAGCGATGTCACAACCCCAAGGAATCGTAGCGAAAAGATGGCGATAATGGCCGTAGCCATGACTGTCGGCAGCATTGTTGGCCCCACTATAGGCGGTTGGCTGGGTGCACTTGACTTGGTTTATCCAGCTTATGCAGCTAGCGCAATGGCTCTAGTTACCATAATTGCAACCGTGGTAATCTACAGTGATACGATGCCTGAGGGGAGAAGAAAAGAGTTACAGGAAGAAGCAGCGAAGAAACCGGGAAACGGTAAACTTGTGCTGACTAGGACGATTATGCTGCGCCTTGGTCAGTGTCTTGCTAATACCTTGGCGGTTAGTATGATGTTTAGCAGCATGAGTCTGATACTGAACGCCAAGTATGGTTCAACGAGCACGGATATTGGTAACTTGATGGCGTTCATGGGTGTCTGTACCTTCGTGTTTGGGGGCGTCTTGATGAAGAAGATTAAGATGAAGATCGGTGACCAGAAGCTATTGTTGCTGGGGATCGTGTTGATGATCACGGCTTACTTTGTGATGCCTAACCTGCCCACGTTTTCCACGTTCTTCATCTTCGTGGTAATATTCAACGCCGGTAACAACTTCATACGCCCAGTGCTCACATCAAACCTATCAAGAAGCGTAGAGGCAGACAAACAGGGAACCATCAGCGGCTACTCGACTACAGTAAACTCGCTGGGAAGATCAGTAAGTCCATTGATTGCGACTGGTTGGCTTCAGCTTGGGGGTTTGACTCTGCTTGGTTTGCATATTAACCAGTATTATATGATCGCGGCTTCTGGGATACTCTTTGGTTTGGTGTTGTTGAGTCTCTACTTTACGGACCAGCGTTCATCAGACATTGATGAAGATTATAACATGCCTATGAGTCCACCGATGGATGACTAGCGTCTATTTTTCGCTTGTTTCTTATGTGTTTTCATATAAATGATAAATGAATGGTCGTTCATTTTTCAAGCGAGGAGCTGATTCTATACACATCTATGATCTAAGTGAATCATTATCGCTTGGAAAGGCTGGGGGAAAGGGACTAAACCTTTGCTTACTGGTGGAGGCTGGCTTCAATGTACCACGAGGATTCATTATTACTACATCAGCCTACAACGATTATGTCAAAACAAACAGCCTTCAGCTTATCATAGATGAGAATATTGCATCTATCAGTGACTCTATCGAGTCACTTCAAACAGCCAGCGAACACATCAGACAGGCGTTCACTGAGGGAAAGATACCAGAAACTCTCAGAAAGGAAATAATTGATACATATCGCAGAAACGGGCTAGACAAGGTCGCTGTACGTAGCTCAGCTACTGCAGAAGACCTCCCAGAGACCTCTTTCGCGGGGCAACAGGATACTTTCCTGAATGTTGAGGGCGAGGAGGCGCTTCTCAGGGCGGTTGTGGATTGTTGGAGTAGCCTCTGGACTCCTAGAGCCATTGGGTATAGGCGGAGAAACAAGATACCTCAGAATATGGTTTCGCTTGCAGTTGTTGTTCAGGCTATGGTGCAGAGTGTTACCTCTGGCGTCTTGTTTACAGTTAATCCCTTGACCGGTGTGCGTACTGAGGTTGTCATTAATGCTACTTTTGGGCTTGGTGAGGCATTGGTCTCAGGTCAGATTGAGCCCGACGAGTATGTGGTGGATAAACAGAGCGGTAGAATCAAGTCTGTAAGGCTTGGAGAGAAGGATGGTTCAGGGAAACAAGCCTTAGATGAACAGTTAATCAGTGAGCTAACAGAGCTAGGGGCCAAGATTGAGGATCATTATGGTTCTCCACAGGACATTGAGTGGGCTAGATATGATGATATGTTCTATGTGCTCCAGTCGCGCCCAGTTACAGGATTATATCCGTTACCAGTGGGAGAGAAGCCTGAGCCACTTCAGGTCTATGGTTCTTTTGCCCATGTGCAGGGTGTGCTTCAGCCCTTGACTCCGATGGGAATGGATGTCATCTTGCAGGCTCTTGGACATATTCAGAAGAAGCTGGGTGGCTCTCTGAGCCCAAGGGAGAATAAACGGTTTCTCATAGCGGGTGGTAGGCTCTATAGTAATGTGACTGAGCTCTTCAGGAATAAGCGGTATCAGGGGATCGCCCGGGGTGTTTTGAGGTTTGTAGAGCCTGTGATGGAGTCATCTGTTGAGGAGATTTTGGCTGATCCAAGGCTTATGAAGACGGATGGTAAGCCCAGTTTCCATGAGATGAGTCTGATTGTACCCGTGTTGGTGCCGTTTGTATGCAGATTCATCGGGTGTGTTCTGAGACCAGTCAGTAGCAGAGCGAAGATAAACAACAAGATTGAATCAGAAGTAGAGCACTGGAGGAGAACAGGCGAGGGTTTAGAGACCCTAGAGGAGCACCGGGATTATATTCATAGACTGTTGGAAAGCGTGCACAGGACCATTCTGAAGAGCGTTCTACCACCTGTTGCTGCAGGTCAGGGCATGTTCTTTCAAGTTAAGATGCGTGCCGAGAGACTTGGACTTGATAATGATGCATTGAATATCAGCAGAGGGCTTCCATTTAACGTAACCACGGAAATGGACTTGATGCTCTGGGAGAAGGTACAGCGCATCAAGATTGATTCATCGTCGATGGAGGTGCTGAATAAGCCTGTAGAGGAGTTATCAGAGGCTTACCTGAAGGGCGGACTCCCTGAGGTGTTTCAGACAGAGCTTGAAGACTTTCTGAGTTCTTATGGTATGCGTGGTGTCGCGGAGATTGATGTTGGTACGCCTCGGTGGGGTGAAGACCCTGCCCACATCATACAGATGATACAGACCTACGCCACGATAGATGACCCCGAGAAGGCTCCTGATACCGTGTTCAAGCGTATGGCGGAGTCAGCGGAAGCATCGCTAGAGCACATAGCAGAGGAGGCTGGACGCCAATGGGGCGGGATAAGCAAACAGGTTGTTAGGTATCTTGGGTTTAGGCAGCGTAACCTCGCTGGGCTCAGGGAATCACCCAAGCTCTTCATCGTAAAGATGCTGTATAATGTACGGCGTAGTCTTCTAGCGATTGGACGAGTTCTGAAGTCTGAAGGGTATCTGGAGTCAGAGCGTGATGTATTCTATCTACGAATTGATGAGTTAGAACACCGTGACTGGCGGAACACAGTATCGGAGAGAAAACAACAATTCAGGCTAGATAGTAACCGGAAACCCCCGAGAATACTTCTCAGCGATGGACACGCCTACTATGGCGCCTCAAGCAGCGATGGAAAAACATTACAAGGTGCACCAGTCTCCCCGGGACACGTAGAAGGGATAGCTCATGTGATGCTTGATCCATCCTCTGAGAAGCTGTTACCCGGTGAGATACTTGTGTGTCCTGCTACTGATCCCGCTTGGACCCCCTTGTTTTTGGCTGCTGGTGGTTTGGTGATGGAGGTTGGTGGCTTGATGACTCATGGCTCTATCGTGGCTAGGGAGTATGGGATACCGGCTGTTGTCGG
>JAOZIG010000495.1 GCA_026014515.1 Candidatus Bathyarchaeota archaeon
AAGATACACATTCATAATCGATAAACTGGGTGTTGTCAGGTATGTTTTCACCAGCGAGACAAATATGAAGAAGCATATCGATGAGTCCCTACGGATACTACGAGAGATCAAATAGTATATGCCTGTTTCATTGGCGTCTGGGGCACAGGGGGGTGCGTCTGCCTTAAAACCGGAAATATTTCTCATGTTTGCGGATGGCTGAGTACGTTACAGGGCTCCAGTTGCTTGACCAGCAGACAGAGGAGAAGCTGTTATCCACCGGGAGCCCGGAGCTGGATCAACTCATCGGCGGTGTCCAGCGTGGGCTATTCTACTTCTTCTATGGGCACAAGGAGCTAATGGAGACCCTCTTCAGACACATGACGGTTCAAGCTCTGGCTGAGAACAAGCACGGTAAACCCATCGTGGTGTATATGTTGCTTGGGAATTATCGTAAGGAGCGTACCAACCTTGGGCTTGAGGAACTCGCAGAGCTGATGGAGGACTCTGGGTTCCACCTCTGGGAAGCCCTACAACGGGTCCAGATATTCACCGCAAGCTCAGCAGACCAACAGGTACTGCTTGTTGAGGGCTTGATCAGACTGCTGATGGAGGAAAATAACGTTAGCCTTGTGATTGTCAGGGGCATCTATAAGCTGGCGAAGGATGATCCAAGGATTCGTAACCGTCACGTGGTCTATGAGGAGGTTCAGCAATCCATTAATAATCTACGGAATATCTGCGCTGAGCGAAAAATACCTATTGTAGCCAGTGGACGAGACAGCACGGCGAAGACCAAGCGTAAACCCATGCCTGAAAGTAGCCTGTTTCTACGGCACTGTGCGAATGTCATCATCTATCTCAGGAAACGCAAGAAGGATTCACGTTACAACAGGGCGTTTCTCGTGGATCACCCCCTAAAACCACTGGGATCAGTCGAATACCATTATGTTGTTGATTTCAAGATGGGAAGAGAAACAAAACCATTCAGAATGAGCTACCAAGAACTGGTAGACAGACTCCGCAAGGAGTTCCAAGACCCCCTCAGAAGCGAGAACAGACGAACAGCCTTCGAGCACCTAATTCAAGCATGGAGTGACGAACTGGGAGCCATGAGCTACGCCGAGTCATTCAAGATGCTTGACCTGATGCTATTCATATCGACCCTTGAAAACAGGAGCCTGCTTGAGAAAGCGAATGATCGATTGGACTCGTTTGATCGTAGGCTGAAGCGGCTTGAGGATGCAGTGATGTGAGACACAGGGGCTGGTTGCTGGACCCGTATATCGATGGAAGGGATGCGGTTTACTGGTTTAAGACAGTGAAGGGTGAGGCAATACGTGTGACTGAGCGTCATAACCCTGTCATCATAGTTGAGCCGAAGCCAGAGTACACGGTTGATAACCTTGTCTATCTCTTCGAGGAGCACCCCTTCGTAGTATCAGCCAAACCAGTGAAACGATTCACATCAATCCACAGGAACGAGATAGCCGAATACGTTGAGGTCAAGATTGACCAAGCCGAGGACTTGGACGAGGTCACCAAGTACGCTGAGCGCCTCAAAGAAGTAAAAGAACTCTACAACGTTGGCTTGATACCCATCCAGTGGCACCTCATCTACCGGGGAATCCAGCCAAGCACACTATGCGACTTTAACCAAGAGAATGGTAAACTAATTGACTTTTCCGTGATTGATGACAGCGAGTCCTTTGAGCCACCAAACTGGAAATCACTCATCATCAAGACCCCGGAAAAGTACCGCATAGACAAGATACAGATACTGGATGGGGAAGGAAAAGAGTTTGAGACACTGGAAGCCCGGGAAAACCTAGTGCTTCAACACCTGAATATGTTGTTGCTGGAGGAAGACCCGGATGTACTTGTGTTTGATGACCCACGAAGCACCACAAGACATCTCATGAGCAGGGCAAGAGCAAACAACGTTGAACTATGCTTGGGACGAGGTGGAGAGCCTTGGCGTGGAAGACTCATCATAGCCGCTACAGGGTACTGGAACACTGGACTCGTGGGATTAATTGAACGAGCACGATTCACCTATGCGCCCATCGGCTTGTCCGCTGACTGGGAGCCCGGTAAGACCATTGATAGTCGTCAGTGTGCGGAGGCTGTGAAGATGAATGTGGTTGTGCCCGGTATGAACGGCGGCTATGGATTCAAGTCCAGTGCATGGGATATGATACGCAGCGACAGAGGCGGCATGATATTCAGCCCCAAGCCCGGGCTCCACGAGAACGTGGCAGCGCTGGACTTTGAGAGCATGTTCCCAAACATCATAGTACACAGGAACGTAAGCTATGAGACAGTCACAGAAGACGGAATAGAAGAGTCCAGTCCCGGTTTCATGGGGGGTTTTATGGGTGAGTTCCTAAAGCGACGCATATGGCTCAAGCATCTAAGGGAACGTTTCCCAAGGGACTCTGAGGAGTATCGCTGGTGTCAGCAACGCCAAGCAGCCTTGAAGCTCATGCTAGTAGTCGTCTATGGGTACAGCGGTTGTTACTCTAACAGGTTCGCAAACGTCAGAGTGTTTCAAGAGATAAACAGGCTCTCAAGACAGTGTATGGTTCAGGCGCTCAGGGTGGCGCAGGGAAACGGGTTTGACGTCATCTATGGTCCCTTTGATTCCCTGTTTGTCAAGAAAAAGAACGCTACAAGGGAAGATTATCTTGATTTGGCTGACTTGATTACCGCTGAGACAAGGCTTCCCATGAACATGGATAATCACTTCAAGTACCTCGTGTTACTCACAAAAACAACGGACCCTGTTGTGGTTGCAGCTAACAGGTATTATGGACGTTTGATGGATGGACGAGATTTCTACCGTGGTATCGAGCTCAGACGCCACGACACACCAGAATACATCAACCAGATGCAGCGAGAGATGATCACAGCCCTCTTCAGACACGACACAGTTGAGGAAGTAGCTACAAGGGGAGTAAAGGAAGCCCAAGACATAGCAGCAAGAGCCCTCACTAAGATCAGACTCGGTAAAGCAGATCCAGAGGAACTCATAATATCTAAACGGCTACGCAGAGAGCTCAAGGACTATGATGCACGTCAGCCTCATATCGTAGCTGCGATGTTGGGGGAGAGGTCTGATGTCTCAGAGTATATCCTGATGAACACCGAGCACAGCAACCCATACCTCAGAGTGATGCCCGCCTCTAAGCTAGACGGAGCGCACAGGAGTTATGACCGTAAGAAGTACTCCCAGATGGTTAGACGCGGGGCATGGAACCTACTCCGTCCATTTATACCCGGTGAGACAAATATAGGTACCAAACTCTATGAGTCTACAAAGTTGGAATCCTTCTCTTAACTGATAAAAGCTTAAACAAGTTGAGAAAAGCCAGCCATTGTACGATGTACTTATCGATTACAAAGAACTTCCAGCGGGGATCAATTTTCATTTAATGATTTCATTATGGTGCCCCATCACTATGAAACAAAATTATTACCTTAATTTTAAGGAGATTTATTCAGTTTTTCTTCCACTAAAACGCTTTATTTTCAATATATTCTATATAGGTTTTTTATATTGAACACCATAGTTTTACTTGGGTATTAACTTGAAGAGTAAATTTGTAAAGACAGTGTTAATTTTGGCAATCTTAACCTTGTCAATAATAACACCAGTAGCAGCACAAACAGTAGAAAAAAGCGGACCCTACGCCAACGAGTTGTTGTTCAAAATCTACCTAGACCCAGAAGTCGAGTACTTGGCTCTGAAGACAGGTGACATCAACATCATGGACTGGGAGCTTCCCGCTGAAAAGGTAGCAGACGCATTAGCAGACCCAAACATAAATACAGACACAACAGCAGACCTAGGCTATTATCTGATGGACTTGAACTGTCAGAAATGGCCTACAAGTGATGTCCACTTCAGAAGAGCACTAGCACACCTAGTAGACAAGTCACGAATAGAGACCGATGTACTACAAGGGTTCGGTTATGCTCTAGACAGCCCAGTTCCAGTTGTACTTGGAGGTTGGTCCAACCCAGACATCAGAACATACGATTATAGCAGTGAGTTAGCAGAAGCTGAACTCGAGCTAGGAGGATTCGTAGACACTGATGGGGATGGCATAAGAAACGATCCCCTTACAGGGGAGAACATGGCTGATGTAATCTTCTATATTCGTATAGATGATCCTACGCGAAAACAGGCAGGAGAATGGTTAGCACAGGAGCTAATCGATCTCGGTGTCCCTGTCACAGGGGCGACAGCCGTTGAGCGAGCAGTATGTTCTCAGATGGTCATGCTTGACCCAGCTGGTGAGTGGAACGTCTACACAGGAGGATGGGGTATTACACGAGACCCAGATCACCTGACAGACTTCTACCACAGCAAGGAATTCGACCCAGAGTGCATTGGAGGATGGAGAGGATATAACTATCCAGGCTTCGTCAATGAGACCTACGATGAGCTAGGAGACATATTAAAGACTGCAAGTAGCTTCGAGGATGTGAAAGACGCAGCCTTCGAGATGCAGGAGATTCTAGCCGAGCAGGTTCCCGGCATACCAGTATACGGATTCATAGGTGTCAAAGCCTATAGCGCTGACTGGACGGGAGTAGTTAACGAGGTGGGACAAGGAATCAACAGCTGGTGGAGCACATTAAAAATGCACCCAACTGACCTTGACTCAGGTGGAAGGATCGAGTACGGTATCAAGTCCGACATCGAGACCCTGAACCCACTGACAGCCACATGGACATACACATGGGAAGTGCTAGACAAAATCTATGAAACCCCATACCTGTACAACCCATACGACCTCAGCGAGGACTGGGGAGGACTTGCAGAGTCATGGGAGATCGAAGACTGGACAGCACCAGACGGTACACCTGGAACAAAGGTAACATTCCACTTTGTAGACTATGCGAAGTGGCATGACGGAGAGCCCTTCACAGCGGAGGACATGAAGTTCACCTATGAGTACATCCAGGACTATGAGGTCCCAAGATACTTGCCCAACGTACAGTTCATAAAAGATCTGAAGATGCCCGATGACTACACACTTGAAGTTTACCAGAACACAACCAGCTACTTCGCATTCCACTACATCAACATACCCGTACTACCAGAACACATCTGGTCAGATGTAGGGGCAGACTGGCAGGACTATGATCCAGTAACAGAAGGAGAACTAATCGGTCTTGGACCCTGGGAGTTCGTAGAGTATGTACCAGGAGAGTACGTACATCTAGTAGCCAACAGGGACTATTTCCTAGATCCAACTGTTCTCAAAGAGCAAGAGATCCTAGCCCTTGAACAGCAGCTTGAGGATGCAGCAGAAGCAGGTGCAACAGCGGCAACGGATATTGCTAGTCTGAGAACCCAGTTATCCGACTTAGAGGATGAACTAGCTCAGGCTTCATCTGATAACGCGGCTGAAATCAGTGCCCTCGAGACTCAGATTGCTGATCTTGAGACTGAGATAAGTAGTCTGGAAAGCGGATTAACCAGTGCATCTAACATAGGCTACGCGTCGATAGCGATTGCTGTGATCGTTGGAGCTATAGCGATATTTATGGCTCGGCGAGAACAGTAGCTATCATACCCTTTTTTTTCTTTCAAGAGGATACTCGAAGGATTGAAGACGCATGACGATGAGAAACTTCATAATTAAACGGGTTCTTTACAGCATCCTGTTACTATTCTTTGCACTCACACTCAACTTTATCATATTCAGGATGGCTCCGGGGAACCCGATACAGATCGTGGCTAGCGCAAATAGGCTTGAACCCGAGATGGTTGACCGTCTCATAGAGCTATGGGGTTTGAACGAGCCGCTGCATGTTCAATACATTAGATACATTCGTTCCACCCTCACATGGAACTTTGGGTACAGCTATTACTCGCTTGAGCCCGTTTCCCGTGAGATAGGTGAGAGGCTCTCTAATACTATCTTGTTGATGGGTTCCTCACTGATATTTGCGTGTATAGTTGGGACCATATTCGGCATTTATTCTGCCTACAAGCGTGGAAGCTTGTTCGATATATCATCGGTAACTGTGTCTTTGTTCAGTTTCGCATTACCCACCTTCTGGATGGGGTTACTCTTGATCTACATCATGAGTTATCTCTTGGGGCTTTTCCCCCTAGCAGGCACCATGTCCCGACCACCCCCAGTTGACCCCATATTACGGGTACTGGACTTGGCTTGGCACCTGTTCCTACCGGGGCTAACCTTGTTCCTATTCCAGTATGGCTTCTGGCTCCTCATGATGAGAAGCACCCTATTAGAGGCATTACATGAGGACTATATCCTCACAGCGAGGGCAAAAGGCGTCGACGAACGAGGAGTCCTATTCAAGCACGCATTCAGGAACGCGATGCTCCCCCTTGTAACAAACATAGCTATTCAGATACCCGGGGTTTTGAATGGCGCTATTCTAACTGAGACAGTGTTTAGCTGGAGAGGTCTTGGGCTTTATACTTGGAACGCCATTCAGTTCAATGACTACCCTGTCCTGCAGGCACTGTTTTTCATATTCGCACTAGTCACGGTTCTATCGAACTTCTTAGTGGACATAATTTACGGGTACATTGACCCGAGGATCAAGTATTGAGGTGATCATGATGGAGAAATCAGCAAGAAGAAAAAGAATGAACCTCCTCAAAGCACAGGCTAAAGGATTCTGGGATGTCTATAAACAGAACAAGAAGGGATTATTTGGACTCGGATTGATAGCCTTCTTCCTAGTTTTCGCTTATTTTGGACCCATGTTAAGCGAGAATGACCCCGTGCATGATTGGGATGTTGGTGGTAGAAGGGTACCTCCAAGCTGGTTTAGGAGGCTGCCCGGTTATGAGCATCTTGTCCCTAATCTTTACCCTGTTGAGGAGTCTGGGTTTTATGATGTTTCAGAGTTTGAGGTATGGGATATTGATGCCTCGAGTAGTATTTCGTTGAGTTATTCGGATGATGGTTTCCCTGATGGAAGTGGACCGGGGTCAATGAAGATTACACAGGGAAATGGCGGTGAAGTGGAGACGATTACTGTCTCTAAGACGTTTATCTGGGATTATGATAATCCTCCTAAACGGTTCACGGGTGAGTTCGGGTTCAAGGCAGAGGACATTGGTGATTCATCCATTGACTTGAGTCTTGTTCTTGTGGACGTCGATGATAATCAGTATGTTTTGTGGGAGAGAGAGGTTAGATCTGATACAGAGTGGGAGCAACCAGAGTACAAGGTCGACTCATACTCAATACGGGTAAAGATGTTGTTCCCAGAAGGCGTGCTGGCTGATCCCGCTCAAAAGATATTCAGTAAAAGCGGTGAATACGAGTTCAAACTTGTAGCGGCTTTTGATGGAGAAGGATCAGGCTCACCTGTGCTGTTAATTGATGACCTGAACATTGAGCTCATGGGAACATGTTTTGGATTACTTGGAACCGACCAGTGGGGCAGAGATGTGTATAGTCAGTTAGCCCATGGCGCCAAGATCAGTCTCTTTGTTGGGTTGATGTCTGCCTTCATTTCCGTTACAATTGGGCTCGTGGTTGGACTATTCGCCGGATTCATGGGTGGATTAGTTGACGAGATATCCATGAGGTTCGCGGATATGTTGCTCGTAATACCTAGCTTGCCACTGCTGCTTGTATTAATCGCTATACTTGGACAGAGCATTACTAACATAATCATCGTCATCAGCTTGCTAGGCTGGATGGGATTCAGCAGAACAGTACGAAGCCAAGTACTGAGCCTCAAAGAAAGAGCGTTCATCGAGGCAGCCCGTGCAGCTGGCGGATCAACAATTCACATTACCCTTAAGCATATTCTACCAAACGTAATGGGACTGGTATACGTCAGCCTAGCAACAAATGTACCGGGAGCAATCACCGCCGAGGCATCCCTCAGCTTCCTAGGCTTAGGAGACCCAAATATAATGAGCTGGGGACAGATGCTCCACGATATAGTCTTCTACGCAGCGATAAAGGAGCTCTACTGGGTAGTTCCACCGGGACTCTGTATAGCGTTGCTGGCGGTTAGCTTTGTCATGATTGGATTCAGCCTTGACGAGATTCTTAATCCAAGGCTAAGGGGGCGATGATGATGGCAAACATACTAGAAATCAAGGACCTCCGCATCTATTACGAGACAAAGAACGGTGAAGTCAAGGCCGTTGACGGCGTTGATATGGTTATCGAGAAAGGGACCTCGGTGGGTCTCGCTGGTGAGTCGGGGTGTGGTAAGACTACCCTTGGTTTATCATTCTTGAAGCTCTTGCCCACGAATGGTAAGATTGTCAGTGGTTCAATGATCTTTGACGGTGAGGACATCTACGCGTATGATGAGAAGGTGTTTAGAGAGGATATTCGCTGGGCTCAGATATCCATGATATTCCAAGGAGCCATGAATGCGTTAAACCCCGTTTTCAAAGTAGAAGACCAGATCGCCGAAGCAATCAAACTACATGACAAGTCCAAGCGTAAAAAAGAGAGACTTGAGATAGCGCGAAACCTTCTCAGAACCGTTGATATTGACCCCGCGATGGGCAGTCATTATCCCCACGAGTTCAGCGGAGGCATGCGTCAGAGAGCCATGATCGCTATGGCGTTAGCCTGTGATCCTCAGCTTGTTATCGCTGATGAGCCTACGACTGCCTTGGATGTTATTGTTCAGAAGCAGTTGATGGACCTACTAAGGCGTTTGAAGGATGAGATGAACCTTAGTTTGGTGGTTATCAGTCACGATATATCCGTGTTAGCTGAACTCTGTGATTATCTGAATATCATGTATGCTGGTCGGATCGTGGAGTGGGCTGAGATTACTGAGATATTCAGGAACCCCCAGCATCATTACACGCATGGCTTGATCAGTACATTCCCAACAATCGAGGACGAGGAACGCTTAGAAAAATTCATCTACATAAAAGGGGCTCCACCGAACCTACTTAACCCGCCGAGTGGTTGCAGGTTCCACCCACGGTGTCCTGCAGCTACCGATGTGTGTAGACAAGACCCAGAGCCGAAGATGCGGTTAATAGGTGAGAATCACTATGTGGCGTGTCACCACCCAAGGGGAGAAGAACAATGAGCGATGAAGCTATAATACGGGTACGAAATCTAAAGAAGCTATTTCCGGTGAGACAGGGCTGGCAGGCTTCATTCATGGGTGCAAAGGAGATGAATCTCCACGCTGTGGATGGGGTAACCTTTGACATCCATAATGATCAGGTTCTTGGATTGGTTGGTGAGAGTGGCTGCGGTAAATCCACACTGGGAAGACTTCTTCTGAAGCTGATTGAGCCGACAAGTGGTGAGATATACTTCAAAGACACTGAACTTGTATCCCTCACTCAGGAAGAAATGAAACCATTTAGGTCCAAGATGCAGATCATATTCCAAGACCCATACGAGTCACTAAACCCACGCATGACCGTACTTGACCTCATCGCAGAGCCCTTAGAGGTAAACGGCTTGGTTGAAAGTGAGGCGGAGAAAGAGGAAAAAGTATCCGAGATTCTCGAAAGAGTCAAACTATCTCCAGCGGAGGAGTTCCTTTACAGGTTCCCCCATGAGCTAAGCGGCGGGCAGCGTCAACGTATCGCCATAGCTAGGGCATTGATTATTCACCCTGATTTTGTGGTGGCTGATGAGCCTGTTTCCATGCTTGATACCTCAACTAGAGGCGAGATACTGAACTTGATGATGGAGTTGAAGGGATTGACCCGTTCATATCTCTTTATCACCCACGAGTTGGCTGTTGCACGCCACTTCTGTGACACTATAGCAATAATGTATCTTGGTAGGATAATGGAGATGGGTAGCAGCGATGAGATAGTGCGAAACCCCATGCATCCATATACACGGGCACTACTAGAGGCTACGCCAGTGCCTAACCCAGAGGCACGGAAAGAGCATATCAACATAAAGGGCGAGATAACTAGCCCAATCAATCCTCCCAATAGATGCAGGTTCTATAGCAGGTGCTTGGAGGCTAAGGAGATATGTGGGCGGCTTGAACCTGAGCTTGTTGATATTGGGAATGGGCATTTTGTTGCCTGTCACTTTGAGGACTTAGGTTAGCCTATTCCTCACTACCTGCCCAATAAAACATCCAAGGATATGCAGGGGCATAGATAATAGCAGTACCGTGGTCAAGGGTTGAATCGCGCCTATTATTATTAGGCTCGTGAATCTTGGGTCCATTGCTCCGGTTAGTGTTGGTGAGACCATCAAGCCCAATGTTATGATTATTGATAATGCAAGGGATATGATCCAGAATTTTAGGGCTTTTTCGATCTTTGGTAACTGGCTTGATGCAAGTATTGCGATTACAAGCTCAAGGAGAAACCAATTGGCTGTTATCTGGTTTCCCTCTTTTATGAGAAATGTGAAATGGAAGTATGAATGGGTTATCGCCCACCCTAGTGCAATGATGAGGTTGTTTCGCGTTTCTTCCATTTTATCTCCTCTGTCGGTTTATCAATCTGTTCTTATATCTATTTATAGATATACGAGTTGAAGATGGAAAAAGCAAACCAGATGAAAATACTTCAAATGGCTTTCTTGGCAGTCGTCTTAATCGCTTCAGGTTTGACTGCCGTTAATTATGTCAACTATCTTGGAATGCTGGAATCCATGGATGAAGTTATATTCACTATCGACTCCGTAACACATTCTCTTGATGAGTCCAAGGTCGAGTTTACCATATACTTCACGGTATTGAACCCCACAAGTTATGGAAGCCTTGATTTCAGTTCCCTCCAATGCCAAGTCTATCAACTGGATGATGAAGGAGGAGAGCATTTTCTTGGAGCCACGGGTTATGCGCCTCCAGTTGACATCCCATTGAACCCGGGGGAGCCTCGTGTTTATACGACTCAACTCAGCGTCTCCAGCAATAATGTAATGGGGGAGGGAGATGTGGTTCCCACAATATTGTTACGGTTCCGTAACGTGATTCACTTCCAGACGCCTCTAAGAAGGTACTATCAGAGTATCTATCTTGACGTTGAGAGCCATGTAGGCTAGCTATCTGGTTTGGATAGATTGATCCCCTTCTCAGGTAGTACTTTTTCAAGAAGCAGTCTTCTCTGCGCCTCATAGTCTAATTTTCCATAGGTTTCCTTGAACTCCTTCAAGGCATCAGCGGTGAGCAGCGATTCTGGGTTTTCCCAAGCGTTCCTAAGCCATTCCTCGTTTTCACTTTTCTCTCGTTTCTTCTCTCGGATGTTCAAAATCCGCGTCTCAAGCATATATTGGAAGTACACTAAGGACGCCATTATAATTGCGATAATCGTGGATGCTAAAAAGTTCCTGAACCCATATGTGAACAGTATATCATCAAGGCTCGCAGCGCCTATACCCTTCCCAACCGTGTTCGCTGCGAAAGTACCCTCAATACTCCATCGTAAAAGAATCAATGCCTCAATGAACGCGGGTCCAATCCATGGTATTATCGATGCAAAACCAATGAATGTGAGGCTATCTTTCTTGATGCCCCTCTTGGTGATGGATACATCGTACAGGTAAATCAAGGACGCGATAATTAGCACAGAGTTGGTGAGTATCGCCATGTTTGGGAAAGGCTCTTGGTCGAAGAATATTCCAACCCGGTTCTCAACTACCAGAAACTGTGTTATTATGACGTATCCTATGAAGCTGATTGCAAAGACTAGTAGTCTTTTATCATTTCTCCAAGTTTTGATTAGTTCGATCAAAAGCCACAGGCATAATGGCCATACAATGAACAGTACGGGGTGGATGAGAATTACTTCAAGATGAATAACCATCATCACTAGGAGCAAGATGATTATCCCAAAGTATCGCTTTTCAGTTCTATCCATTCAATATTCCTTGGTTTGATTTCATTTATTGTTTTATCGTAAATATCGAACGGTATACAAACAATTTCATGGGATATTTGAGGTAAAAGATACCATGAGATGCTATCAAAATCAATGAGTACTAAAAATATTCATCCTATTTTGCGGGTCCAATGTTATTTTCCCCTAATTAGTTATGAGGTAAATATTTAGGAAAAGATTTGGTCAATTTCAATGAGCTGAGTAAGTAACTTTTCAAGTTAATACCCAAATACTTACTCAGATCAAATCTTTACTGTAAAAAGGGGAACCCCTTCGCTTAACTGTTAAAAGCCTGTGTGATATGGGATTGCCATGTCTGGGAACTGGTGGGACATACTACCACGGAAAATATACTCAAAGCTTGAACAAGTTGAGACCAAACAGCCATGGTACAGCGTCTACAGGATACACGACTGGCTCTACGCCCTGCTTGAGGACGGTCAATACGATGAAGCCCTCATGTATCTGGTAATAGGCGATAAACGCGCAGCAGTGATTGACGGAGGCACAGGAATAGGCAGACTCGACAAGCTTATCGAGGAACTCACAGACAAACCATACTTCCTGCTACTGACACATACCCATAACGACCACATAGGAGGCTGCAAAGACTTTGATGAAATCTATCTCTACGATGACCCCATGGGACGGGAAAGCGCTGCCAACGGTTTGGGCAGAGACAAGATGGGGGAGATGATCGAGGAAGGCGCAGTAATCAAGCCCTACCCAGAATCATTCGATCCAGAGAACTTCTATGCACCACCCTTTGATGTAACCCACTGGCTCAAAGACAGAGAGGTAATCGACCTAGGTGGAAGAAAACTAGAAGTCATCTATACACCGGGACATAGCAGCGATCATATCTGTTTACTTGACAGGGAAGCCCGTTACCTCTTCACAGGAGACACCTATTACACGGGGGGTGTCACTAGCTATCTTCCGGGTGGAGACCATGATGATTTCATTGCTAGCTGTAAACGGCTTGTTGATCTGATGCCTATGTATGATTGGTTGATGCCTGCCCATAATGAGCCCCTCGTAGAACCGTCTCAGATGCGGGAAATGTATGAAGCCGCGAAGTGCATCAAAGAAGGTACATTCACGGAATACACCAGTAGGCGTTCGGTGGCTACGAACTATGACTTATGGATACGTAGATATCAGTTCGGTAGATTCAGTCTTAGTGTCCGTGAAAGCCTCTTCAGTTGATATATACGGGTATAGCTAGTAGTTGTTACAAGTTTATATCGCACAGTAATGGATGGATGAAGATATCAAGCGTTGCCAAAGATTGATTCATCGCTTCAGAACCTCATATTATCCGTTGTTCTTGTTATCTTATTCAACACAGTATATTACCCCATCATATCCACACCACAAGAACCCACCGAACCCATAGTAATTGACTCGGATATCCAGTTAATGATAGAGTCCCCAACTAACGTGTTGAGTGGTACAGTGGCAGACGTCAAGATAATGATGAGCAACCCTGAAGGAGCAAACATCGTAGTCAAAGGAATAGAGTACAGGTTCAACGACCATGACTCGGAAAAAATCCACACCCAAAAGACAACCTTAAACATCGAACTCTGGGACCAACATGAGACCATTATACAGCTACGGATACCCGAGATCTATCAACTGGACAAGATCGCTGAAACAGACATCCCAGTAACATGCACTATAATTGTACGCTACGAGGAGAACGGCGCCGAGGAATGGATGTACACAAGTTACAACATGAGAATCTATGATAGGTTCCTTGACACAGAGAACACAGAGCGGCTGTTCAACAACGAGCCGATAGCCATAACATAAAGAGGGGAGGGGGGGGTACCATAATCCCAGCGAGAATATGGGCTCCAACCATGAAACCAGTCCCAGAAAAGCCTCTTTTTGATTCCTATATGTGTAAAAAAGTGTACAAGTAACGGGTTTTAAACGTAAAAAAGTGTGTCATTAAGCTGTTTTTGCCGTGTTTTATTTGACAAGAAGCGTTGTCAAGTTTCTGGGTTCAAAAAGGGTTAAACGCATCGATAATAGGGGTATTCTTGTTGAAGAATGGTGAAAAATACTTCATCTGAGTTGGATGATATCATAATCAAGGCGCTTGGACATCAGGAAAGAAAAAACATACTCAAGATAATCGCAAGCTACCCAGAAGGCGTCAACTACACTGGCATCCTCGGTGAAACAGGGTTATCCACGGGCAGACTCAACTATCACCTCGGAGAACTGGAAGAGTTTCTTGACCGAGGCGAAGACCGTCAGTATAGGTTAAACAAGATAGGGGAGAAAGCAGTCGCCACTATCACATTCATCAACAAGGATGTTGACCTGAACCTATTGGAAACCGTTAACACGAAACGCAGTAAGAGACTCAAAGCGATCAAAAAACGTCTGGATACCGGGTTCTACGTCTTCTCATCTATAATGGTTGGAATAACCGGGCTCATGACGTATTTCTCATACGTTCAGAGTGACTCTGTTCTAGCCGTATTCACAGGATTCTTTGCGCTCTTTTCAATGGGACTGATCTACATGACTGATAGGTCTAGGAAAAACGACCCTGAACGAATCCTCTGGGTATGGGAATGGGTAGAGTGGCGCATCATAGGCAATTACAAAAACCGAGACTAATTTTCTAAAAAATTATCAAACATAGAGCTACTGAGGCAAGACCAAGTCCGAGAATCTTGAACCCGGTACTTTTACTATACTCAAGTAGATGCTCACTTGGGCCAAATCTCCTGAAAACAAGGGTAAATCCCAGTGTCAGTATGGGGGTTAATACAAGATTGATCAAACCTATCATAGTCCCATAACCGGAAAAATAACCATAAATGGTCATGGCGGAAGCGTAGACCCCAAAATTGAGGAACACAGGTAAGGCTATTTCTTTGAATGGGTCGCTAGATTTCAGCCCCAGTTGAGAGAGTATTCTCATGAAAGCGAAAAACCCTGAAACCGTGATCAAAGAGCCTATGAGATAGATGATCCAGACGGGCAACCCGGCGTCGATCATCAAGGTCACGTCGTTACCACCTATGGACTGCCCCATTAAGAGATAAGACCCTATATTGAGAAGCGAAAAAGGGACACAGATCAGTAAAGGCGTCATACTTACTGACCGTGTTCGCCAGAGAACTAGACCAAGTAGCAAGAAGAATATGAACTGGAACACCATTCCAGAAGCTGAGACATACAAAAGATGTTCTGAGGGAATATTGACGAGAGGGGTGGCGCTGGACTCTGTGAGTGGGTTGATTACGAACCTGATTTGCGTTATTCCAATAGAGTACATGGCTAGGATATGACCCAGCTCATGGATAAGAGAGGAAAAAGGAACCGAAAAAGCATAAGAGCCTAATAAAATCGATACCCGGCTCGTTAAATCTGTTCTTTGCAATCTAGCCATCTCTTAATAGAGTACCCAATTAAAGAAGCAAACCCACCGATAGCAACCATGATGCCACCAAGGTAGACAGGGTCACCAGAATAAGGTGCCATTAGCACCGTTAGGTTGCTTGGTTGCGCATACGCGATGTATGCTGCGGTTATGATAAAGGCTACTCCGCCATAGCGTAGGTTCCTTGAAGCGAAAGCTAGGATGTTTTGTGTTCTTGTGTTCATGTTTTTCACCATTTTGTGTGTGAACACATGACCACTTGCTTAGTTTTAACTATTTTTAACAAATAGATTTGTCAAAAAAGATTTGTCAAAGATTAATTGACTACACCCATACGGTGTAGCTCCTCACGTAGAACCTCTACAGTGTTCTTGAGACGTGTCTGCTGCTTAACATACTCGTCACCAGTTATGACACCCTGCTTAAACCTGCTATCAAGTCCAAGAAGATCGATCTCTATCTCACCTATCCGTGACTGCAGCAGCTTTGTGTAATCGCCGCCACTTGCCTCGGACTCACCCATACTTGCAACATCTGCTTGCACTACGCCGTCATGTATCCTGAGTATCCTGTCGCTGATTCTTGAGATGTTGGGATCGTGGGTTACCATGATGACGGTTTTCTCAAGCTCCTTGTTGATCTTTCGCAGATACTCGACTACTATCCTTGCGTTCTCGGTATCCAGTTCACCTGTGGGTTCGTCCGCGAGGATAAGCGGAGGATTGTTTGCCAGTGCCGCTGCAAGTGCGATACGTTGCTGTTCTCCGCCGCTTAGCTCACCGGGTTTATGGTCCCTTCTGTCGCTGAGTCCGACTACGTCAAGTAGCTCGTCGATGCGTTTCTTGCGTTCATCAGCCTTGATGCCAAGAGCCGCCATAGGTAACTCAATGTTCTCGGATGCTGTAAGAGTAGGGATCAAGTTCATGTTCTGGAAGACGTGTCCAACGGTCTCACGGCGGAAGTTCACAAGGTCCCCTGTGGATAGGTTTGTTAGGTCGGTGTCGAATACCTTGACGTTACCTGCGCTTGCCTTGTCCAAGCCTCCGATGATGTTTAGCAGCGTGGTTTTTCCGCTTCCGCTGGGTCCGATGATGCTTATCATCTCGCCTTTGCGTACGTTTACGTTCAAGCCTCTGAGTGCCTGTACCTCGATCTGACCGATCTTGTATATCTTTATCAGGTCCCTTACGATGACCGCGTTTCTTGTACTCATGTTTATTCCTCCAGTTTTAGATCCGGCTCAGCCGCGATCCTGTTTACCGCCACCACGATGGGCACAATGGTGGACAAGATTATTACTCCTATGATTAAGCCCATCTGCAGTATCACCGTGTTGGTGAATACCACCCTGTATCTGAATATGAAAGCCAGCGCCTGATTCAACAGGTTGACCACACCATACAAAGTGAAGACACCCACGAACAAGCCCAAGGCTATTGCGAATATGTCCATGCCGAGGTTCTCCACAAGCAGGGTTACCATCATCTGTCTTGGGCTGAAGCCTCTTATGCTCATGATTGTGAGTTCCTTGTTCCGGCTTCGGATCATTGTTGATATTATCAAGACTATACCCACTGATGCCACCAAGCCCGCGAAGTATGTACCCAAGACCTGCACCTGTTTAGAGCCGCTGAGTATCACGTTATCCAATGCATTAGCTAGGTTGATCTCAGTCATGTCTACGCGCTGGATATCAAGATCCAAATCGCCCAATATGCTCCGCAGAGCCACAGGGTCAACATCTGGCTCAAGGTTTGCGATTATTCTACGCTGATCGATGTATCGTTCCTTAATCTGCTCCATAAAGACATTGTTGACATACATCATGGGGTTGCTGGGAACATAGCTATCACCAGTCGCCCATCCGTAGAATCCTACAATCTTTACAGTATAGGTTCTGGCTGCTGTGTTTAGTATCATGGTGTTATTGATGCTGAGTCCCAGTGCAGCAGCTGCGCCTCGCTCGATTATCGCACCATTATCGACTCTTGCCATACGATCAAACATGGATAAGTCATCCGTGAAGTCCTCTGGGATATACGCCGAGTCACGCCAAGCCAATGGATCAATACCCCTCACAGGGATAGAGCCCAGACTCGTTTCCGGTGTGAACAAGACCTCAATGCTGGCAGCCTCCACGCCATTAACTGCGAGAACCTTCTCCAAGACCGCCTCCGACTCCTCACCCTCGAAAAGCCATATCGCTGCATCGGCGCCAACAGAGCTGTAAGTTGCGCTCTCGATAAAGTCCTCACTGGACGCCACGTTGCCTATGACTGTGATGCTGTAGCTTACGATTAGTGCTACCATGAATATTGTGGCTCCTGTCTTCTTGAGGTTCCTGCTTGAACTCAGGGTAGAGAACTTTGCAGCGTCACCTACAATCAGCTCAGAGACCTTGCTGAGAAGCCTCTGATACCGGGGCAACACCTTGATGAATAGTGTGGTAAAGCCCCAGAAGAACACAATCGAGGAGATGAAGCTAAGGATATAATCAAAACCCCACCAAGTCGAATAAAGCAACGTCACAATCAGGTTAGTTGAGGAAGGCTGGAACATATCCACACTCAAACCGAAATAGATCATTGCAAACCGGTAAACACCCAGAAGCAGGGCAATAACTGGTCCGAGTAGCTCCTCTTCTTCATCATCATCTGAAAGGTACTCTCTCAAAGCATCAACGATGTTGATATCGACGGCATGCTGGGCTGGTCTGAAGATTGAGAATACTGAGAGAGCTGCGCTGAACACGAATACGGTAGCAAGCGTCACCGGGTTGGTCGCTAAGAGTATATCCAGTGGGCTAACTCCTGTGATTACCAATGGTAGTACCAAGCTTCCCGTGATTATACCTACTATCCAGGCGAGTACTGATACCAGAACCCCTTCAAAGAGAAGCATCTGTAATACCTGTTTATGGTTCAAGCCACGGGTCAATAGTAAACCGATCTCTCTGCGTCTGAGACCAAATACTACCTCAGCGATAGTGGTTCCGAGATACCATGCTGTGAAGAATACGGGAAGGCTTACCACCATGGTGTTTGACTTCATTGAGTTCAGGTTCTGCTTGATAGCCTCCAGTATCTGCCCCAAGAAGTTCTCAGGCAAATACATGTACTCGGCGCCATTAGCGTTGATCTCTTCAAGAATCAATGTAACCCTGTCAATGCTTCCATCGATATCCCATGGGTTGACAAGCACCTCACGGTCAAGACTGATCAACGCGACACCATGCTGGTCATCGGTTGGTCTCCTGTCCTCAGCGAAAATCTCGTATTGAATGTCCATATAGGTGTCTGTACTCATGAGCAGGAGATTGTAGCTTGGTCGTTTCTGGCTGGGATCGTTTCTGTTGAATAACCCAGTCAGGTAACTGCTGTATCTGCCTACGAAAAGCGTCCAAGCGGTATCCTCAACCGCGACTGCGTCTTGAATAGGCATCTTGAATTGTCTATTCTCAAAACCGGGGGGATTTTGCCATAGATATGTGCTTATGTCAAGGACAACGGTGCCGTTCTCCATGTATTCTTCTGTGAGCGCTGAGCTGACGTCAAAATAGACCTTGCCTCTTTCAAGGTGGTCGATTCCCACTAGTTGATCATAGAAGATGCTATCATCAGGGATGGCTATCAGATAGACGCCTTCCACCGTGACGTTGGTACCCGGCTCCCAGATATTAACGGGGGCATAGATGAACTGATCAATCGCCGTTACGCCTTCTATATCCCCCATAACGTTCTCGATATCAAGTATCCGAGTCTTTGTGATGTTCTTGTCACTACCCTCATCAATAATATCATAGGGGGCTGACTCGAATATCTGCTCGATGCTCCGGGCGCCTATAGCGTCCGCTCCTTGAAGTATACCCGCAAATAATGTAGTGGCTAATGCGACGCTTAAGAAGAGGGATAGAAACATACCTCTTCCGCGTATAATTCGTTTGATAGCGTAACGGAACATTCCTCAAAAGAGACGCGGCGCATGTTTAAAAAAAGTTGCCTAAATGGGCTTGTTGAAGCCTCATGTTTATCTAATAAGGATTTTGCTTAAATAAGCTAAACTTTATAACCCCTGCCCTGTTTTGAACAGCAGTGAATTTAATGTTCCAACTGCTTGGACAAATACTTCAACAACAAGAAAGCGAGATAGGAATGATACTGAACACCCTGTTCAGCCTAGCATTTATCGTCTACCTATTCTACGCACAAAAGATCCAAGGCATGACAATGCTTCGACAAATCGAGGTAAGCCTAAGAAAAATCAAAGATTACAGGGACCAAGGTAAAAACACAGCCATCGAAGCCATAAAACAGTATGGCAAACCCGAAAAAGACCCCACGCCACAGGTTGAACGATTCATAGACCACTTTATGATCGAACCTGTAAGCATGGACCCAGCGGGGGTGGTGCAAAAACTCGGAAGCATCATGAATGTGAGAGAGTTCACCTTCAAGCAAGAGATCACCCAGATGGCGCCAGAAGCCACTGACTCTCAGAGAAACAATCTTGAGAACCTTCTTGAGGCGAGCCTGGTCCTGAATCAGTTCTACAAGATCATCAGACACTACTATTTGATGGGCAAGAAGACCATGAACATCTACATCATCATGCAGATTCACATGATCCTACCCATGATCATCAAACAGATCGAGTCATACAGCGCAGCACTACAAGCATTCAGAGACGGCATACCCATCGGAGACAGCGTCGGACCCATCGTAGCATCCAAGCTACTTAACGGCGCACCCACAGAGCTCGTAGCCACAGAGATGATGGCAGGCGAGATCGATTTCGAGGGAAGAAGAGTCATAGTAACCAAGGCACAGGGACCAGGTGGAAGCGTAGGCAAGCCGGGAGACGCTATTGATTTCTTGGTCAACCGTGAGAAGGGCAAGGTTAAGATGCTTATCACTGTAGACGCAGCCGGTAAACTGGAAGGCGAGGAAGTAGGAGAGATCGCTGAAGGAGTCGGCGCAGCCATCGGTGGACCCGGGGTCGAGAAGTACAAGATCGAAAAAGCAGCGACAGAGAACAATGTACCGCTATTCGCGGTTGCCATCAAGCAGGGCATGGAACACGTTGTAGCTCCGTTGGTCGAGGAACTCATGGACGCCACTGACAAAGCGGTAAGCAGCGTCAAAGGCTTGATACTTGATTATAGCGAGGAAGGCGATACGATTATCGTAGCTGGAATCGGAAACACAGTGGGGGTTGGTCAATAATGGCAGACAGAGATGTAGGACCACTCGCAGGGGCAACCCAGAACTGGACAACCCTTGCCCTTATGGTTGTAGTAGGAGCCATCGCTCTTGCCAGCCTTTACATGGGTTTCACTAACTATGGTGAGGGCAACATCGAGACCGCTTTCATGTACATACTCATCGGGGTCTCAGGGTTCGTAGCCTTAGGGTTCACGTTCTTCAGAGCGAAACCAGTCTCCAAGACACAGGACGGACCAAAGGAAGCCGAGGTAGTAACCACTCTGGAGTGCCCACAGTGTAACCTCAAACGAGTAAGGGCGTTCCAGCCGGGGGACTATATCTTCAAGAAAGATGAGCCATGCACCCGCTGCGAGGGCATGATGACCATAACAAAGATCAACGCCCGTAAAGACCCTAAAAAGAAGAAAGATTAGGCTGTTGTTACTTCACAGCCGTCCTCTGTTACGATGACGCTGTGCTCAGCCTGAGCAACTTTTGCATGAGTTCTCTCAATTAGCTGCGGGTAGCTGTTTATTGATTTCGCGTGTAATAGTTCTTGGAACGCCGCTGCTCCTTCAGGGGTGTTGAATTTTCGCATGACCCATCTTGATGCAAAAGGCAGCGTCTTGTACTCTGCTTGAATAAATTTCTGCATCTTCTTGGCGGTACCCTTGACGTTACGCTTCTTCTCCATACGGTATATGTTACTCGGCGGACCATCAGCCACCAATCCATCAGCAGTACGCGGCACAGCGAAGGGCTCAATCGCATAGACATCACCCTCCCTAATGGTATGTCCATGAAACTCCCTGACGTTGGGGATGCTTCCACCTGATGCATGGAGAACATACCTAGCCAGCTTATGCCCTGTTAGATTTCTTATTGGTCTGGCTCCCTTTCGTTTAATGGCTTCCTCAATGGCTGCACCTACATCGTTTGCGTTGATGTTTGGTCTGATGGTCTGTATGGCAGCCTCAAGACCAGCCTCCGCAGCCTCAACTAGATACTCAAGCTCTGTGTCAAAACAGACAGTCTTGGCTGTATCCGCGATATAGCCGTCAATATGGACACCTACATCGAGTTTCACTAGGCTTCGCTCAGGAATCACGGTCTTGTCATTGATAGGTGCACAGTAATGTGCGGCAACGTGATCAATATCCACGTTGCAGGGGAAAGCCATTCTTCCCCCAAGCTCATCCACTCGTTTATTTACAAGGTCGCAGATATACTCCACCTTCATACCGGGCTCGATCTCGGCTAATGTAGTATCACGTACCTTTGATGCGATGCGCCCTGCTTCTCTTAATGCTTCAAGTGGCTCCATAACAACTAGAAATAGAGGTCTATAGGAAAAGGGTTCCCCTCAGAAAAACGGGGGCTACTTGATGATGAGTACGGGTTTTGTACAGCTTTCAACGACACGCCTACTGGTACTGCCCAGTATCCAGCCTGTGATGCCGCCTAGACCCCTGCTACCTATGACTATGAGGTCCATGTCATTGTTTTCAGCCTCATCAACGATGGTGCTGCTGGGTCGCCCCTCCATAAGCTGGGTTTTTACCACAAGCTCAGGGTAGTGCCCGGTTATGTCATCCATGGCTTCCTCAAGGCTCTTACCGTAGATGGTCTTCATCCTGTCTTGGTAGTCTCCAAGGTCTTGGGCTGCCGTCACTGGGGCTGCTCCGAATCCCTCGTCTGGGAAGACTGGCATCATTACCTTTGGTACGACGGATATGATGTGTACCTCGGCTTTCATTAAATCAGCGATAGATACAGCGTGGTCTAGGGCGTGTTTGCTTGCCTCTGAACCGTCAAACGCTACTAGTATCTTTTTGTACATTTTGCTCAGGTAATATTGGGTTGACGAGGGATATAAACCCCTCAACCCAAGGCTTGCAGATGCTTATGAGCACCATACTTCTCCAGAATCGTCTCCCACTCATCAACATCATAGAAACTACAAAGACCCTTACCATACTGCTTAGCCACCTCAATCACATAACGCCCAGCCACCTCAATATCAGTAGGATGACTAGCACCAGTCCCACACCCGGGAACAGGAACCTGTGTAGTAATCGCCAACCCTAGAACTGGTACGTTTGTGGCTATGCATGGCTGCATTATGCTGTTGATGTGGTCCAAGCTGTTACCATAAGGCGTAATATCCTGCGTGGTTATGGGACATACCTTGGGGAGTTCCCCTGTGACCCACTCCATGATGTCGATGAGGTCTTTACTCACCTTCAGCACCCATCCTTCTTTTACTGTGGGTGTGATAGCGAAGCCCCTCCAGTTGGCTATTCTGTTTCCCTTGGTGGTGTCGATGCTGATGACCGCATCCATCTCTGGGTCAACCTCATGCTTGTTCATGGTAACCGTGTCAACGGGGCTCCCCATGAATGGCACAGGCTCATGGGGCTTGATGGGTGCATCAGGACAGATATGAGTAGCAATTATCACGTCTCCTTGGAGTTGATCGCCTTTCCGCTGCATGTCAGCTAGCTTCATGGCTACGCTGAGGGCTGTGCTTGCCCCATCAGAGTCAGAGACCAGTCCAATCTGTTCGGGGCGTGCGCCTATTCCGCCGAGTCTTCCTATTACTCCGAGGGTGGGGGCTTTTCCTCCCCGGGTTTTCCCGTTTTTTCCGGGTATGTGTATCTTGATAAAGTCGGTGCTTCCCTCTGCGCCTTTGATCTCTTTTACTTTGATGTCTGTTAAGCCGTGTTCCCGTAGTACGGTTGCTACTTTTTCGCCTGTTACTGTGGCGTCGTCTAGTAGCTCCATGACATCGATTACTTGTTTCAACATGGTTTGAATATAGCTTGGTTAGGGATAAAACCCTTGATGCTTGGTGACATCAGGTTTAATCGGGGTCTCACCGAGAACAAACCGTGGCAGTGACTGTAACCAAGAGAGACGAGGATGAGGAGACACTCAAACGTAGGATAAAGCATCTAAAAAAACAGGAAAAACGCATCAGAGAAGAACGCCACAGGCTAGAAGCACAGCTACGAGAAAAAATATTCAAACGATACAAGAAAATATACGAAAAAATAGAAGATAATTAGCGCTCAGCCCGAACAATCAAGCTGAATCGCCTATAATCATACCTGTGAACCGGAATACCATCAGCGACACCATCAGTGTACTCACCAGCGGTACCCGCCTTGATACTTTTCGCCGCCTCATAACACTCTTTGATGAGGTGTTTTTCGATCCGTGGCTCATTGTGGCTTGGCATAACCCACTCATAGTAGGGCATCAGTTCAGTCATCTTAGCGAAGCTATCGATAAACTGATCGAGGTTTGTTGTCGGGGAGTAGACATAGATGGGTGCTGGGTAGAAGCTGTCACCTGTCCAGAATAGCTTGTTCTCTCTGTCTAGTAGGCATATGCTGTCTGGGCTGTGTCCGGGGGTAAATATCACTTCTAGGGTTCTTCCTCCGAGGTCAATCTTGTCACCGTCTTTAAGCCACTTTGTTACATTGAAGGGCTTGATACTCCACTTTTCCTTGTCGAACCCATCAGGGAACGGCTTCCAGACCATGTCACCGTCGAGGTAGTGACCAGTCGAAGCCTTGGTTCTACCATTAGCAGCCTGTTCCCTACTGTACTCGGTGTTAGGAGTAGCTATGTTGCTGAATTGGTGGTTTCCTCCTATGTGATCTAGGTGGGTGTGGGTGTTGACCACCAGTATGGGTAGGTCTGTGAGTTTCTCTGCAAGTGCTTTGATATCACCGATGCCGTTTGCGGTGTCAATCAGTGCCGCTTTCTTGGTTCCCAATACGAGGTAGCTGATTACTTCCTCAAAGTGTCCATCTTCATAGATGGCGT
>JAOZIG010000534.1 GCA_026014515.1 Candidatus Bathyarchaeota archaeon
TTTCTAGTCTTTCTACTAGTGTGTCGAGTTTTTCCTCGTGTTCTCTGAGGATATTGATTAATAGGTCAAGTACATCTATTTTTTCTGTGAAAGACATGGTATCACTCGCGCGCCTTGTTCTGGGAGGTTCAGCGTAATTGGAGTATAAGACTGTTTTTGCTTGTTGATATGGATCAATATTCTTTATTCTGTTCCCGGCATTTTCGGCATCGCAGTATCTGTCTGTAGCCGTGGGGGTAGTCTTCTACTATGCCGTGTGTTGGGCATTTGAAGGCGTAGAATTGTAGTTCGCCGCTCCAGCCGGGTTGTCTACGTTTCTTGGTGGGTGTTATGCCTAGTATTTCTAGTCTTATGCGTTGTAGTGTTGTGAGTTTTACTTGTGTTTCTGGTTGTTGCATCGTGTTTATCAGTGAAAAATAATAGAAATGATGGTATTGTAACTCAATATGATTATTTTTTCTGACACTTTGGTGGAAGCTTTATACCAGTTAATCTAAGAGTCCTATTGATATTCATTGAGAAAACAAGTTGATAACTTCAAGTACGTAGTCGAGACAAACAAACTCATGCGAAAAGACGGATTATTCCTAGTCGCAGAGGGCAAGGATGGAAAACCCAATACCATGACCATTGGCTGGGGATTCCTCGGAACCATGTGGAGTAAACCAGTCTTCGTGGTAGCTGTGAGGCACAGTAGGTATACCTACAAGTTGATGGAGGAATCAGATAGCTTTACGGTCTGTCTACCAGCGAAGGATATGGAGAAGGCGTTGAGTGTCTGTGGAACCAAATCAGGTAGGAATATGGACAAGTTCAAGGAGTTCGAGTTCACAGCTGTGAAGGGTAAGACTGTTGATGCCCCATACATAGAGGAGTGTCCGGTGCATTTCGAGTGTAAGGTGCTCTATAAGGATGACTTGGCTTATGATGCGCTACCCAACAGCGTTACATCAAGCGTCTACGGCTCTAAGGATATGCACAAGCTGTACTATGCTGAGGTAACCGGTGCATATGCTGTTGAAGACGCTGATAGTAAGCTAATGAAGTGAGTGCCTTGAAGGTCTTAATCGTTTATGATAGTAGAACCGGTAACACCGAGATGATGGCGAACCGGGTTGCCAAGGCTGTTACGGAGAACGGCTTAGAGGCGGTGTTGAAGAAGGTTGATGAGGCTTCAGTGGATGAGTTGCCCAATGTTCAGGCGTTGATCCTTGGCTCACCTGTCTATTATGGGCTTCCTACTGGTAAGCTCAAGGAGTTTATCGATGAGTCTGTCAAGTACCATGGTAAATTGACTCATCTGGTTGGTGGAGCCTTCTGTACCGCTGGTGGAACCCATACTGGCTCGGAGACTACTATTCTTGCCTTGACTGAGGCGATGCTGGTTCATGGTATGATTGTGCAGGGTAATCCTCATGGGAATCATTATGGTCCTGCATCTGTTGGGGCACCCGATGACAAGGCGCTTGAGCACTGTGATAAACTGGCTGAGCGAGTCTGTAATCTGGTGAAGAAACTCAACTCCTAACCCTTTTTTACGAATCCCATAAATAGTGGGGCTTGGTTCCAGTGCGTATCATGAGCCAATCTGGTAAAGAACGCCGCAACATTAAACCCGGTATCAAGGTAAGCATCGTTTTGAAACAGCATCAACGCACCGGACAGCTCACAGATGGAACCGTCAAGGACATACTCACCAACAGCAAGTCTCATCCTCATGGTATCAAGGTAAGGCTTACTGATGGTAAGGTTGGTAGGGTACAGAAGATACTCTAGCTATTTTTGCGCCAGTTGGTTGGTAGTTTGACTGCGAATCTGCACTCTGGGTCTCCAGCCATGGCTGATTGGAGTACTTTTACTTCTAGTTCTTGTCCGAAGATGTAGTCGTAGGGTTGTTTTAGGTATCCTCCGCTGCAGTGGCAGAACTCGCTGGGTACTGGGTTGTCTTCTAGTATGCTTTTTCGTGCTAGGTGGCAGTGGCAGAAATGGTATCGTTTCTTCTGTGGGTCTGTTTCGGTTACGTATTCCTCGAACTCGTATGGTATCTGTTTGATGTAGAGTTTGTCTCCTATTCTACGTGCTGAGAGGCGTTCTTGATCTGCTTTGATATAGTCTAGGAACTCTTGGGTCACCATTTTCCTGTACCAGAGGCGTCCCTCCTTCATGTGTTGTTCAAGTAGTTTGATGACTCTTTCATGGTCTTGTTTGAGGAACTCGTCTAGGTCCAGTGATTCCTTGTAGAGTCTGCGTTTTTCCTCGAATGATTGGGGTGATCTGTTGTGGTGGTTGCCTGCGAGTATCTTGATGCGGGTTTCTTTGCTTAACCCCTTGGTCATTTGTCTCATCATGGCGTGTGTGTATGTTGGGAACTCTTCTGCTGTGCTGCCTACTGGTGGTAGCTGTATTGAGCCGAATACATGTTCTGCGGCTTCTTCTCCTGCGATCTCCTTTGTTCGCTTCAGGTATGATTGGTATAGGGGTGAGCCTCCCACCATCTGGGCAAGGTAGAGGTACTGGTCTAGGTAGCCTAGTACATTGGTGAGCATGCAGACCGCGTCTATCCTGTCTAGAGTGTTATTCCCAGAATCCATCAATTGTTTGACATATTTCTTTACATCATCGACGCTGGATTCTTCAAGTTTGACGTTATTTGATTCCAGAAACTCAAGGTACTCAATACAGTGGGCTATCGCGTTTTCGATTACTTCTGCTGATAATCCTCTGTTTGCTAATAGTTCCCTGTACTGTGTCTCGTTGGGGATACTGGGTCTCATAATTACGAGCAAAACCCAGCGAGTATAAGGGTGTCGCCGTCATATGACGGTGTATCAAACATATATTATTCACATCATGCGGAACATAGTTTCCAATACCCGATGAATATGCTTTGTTACAATGGAAGAAATGGTTCCGTTATGTTTTGGAACTGTTTTGTAACTTGATAAATTTATTTCGCTTTATAAGAATGAATGCTGTT
>JAOZIG010000268.1 GCA_026014515.1 Candidatus Bathyarchaeota archaeon
AAAGCGATCACATGGAACAGTGAGGAGCTTGGTGCTTCTTTCGACGTGTCTGATGTTCCTGCTGAATATGCAGATCAGGCAGAAGAGTACAGAGGTATCCTGCTTGAAGCTGTTGCTGAAACAGACGAAGCTCTCATGGAGAAATACTTCGAAGGTGAGGAACTCACTGTAGAAGAAATCAAAGCAGCTATCAGAAAGGCAGTTATCGGTATCGAGTTTATTCCGGTAATGTGCGGTACAGCTTTCAAGAACAAAGGTGTTCAGGCACTTCTTGACGCTGTAACAGCTTACATGCCTTCTCCGCTTGACGTTCCTGCTATCAGAGGTATTGTTCCTGATACAGAGCTTGAAGAAGAGAGACCTGCTGATGACAACGCTCCGTTTTCAGCTCTTGCTTTCAAAATCATGACAGACCCTTACATGGGCCAGCTTACATACTTCCGTGTGTACTCCGGTTCTCTTGAAGCGGGAAGCTATGTTGTGAACTCCACAAAAGATAAGAAAGAGCGTATCGGCCGTCTTCTTAAGATGCACGCTGATAAACGTGAAGAGATTAAAGAGATTTACTCCGGCGACATCTGCGCCACTGTAGGTCTGAAATATACAACAACAGGCGACACTCTTTGTGACCCTGCTAAACCTGTTATACTTGAGTCTATGACTTTCCCTGAGCCGGTTATATCCGTTGCGGTAGAGCCTAAGTCAAAGGGAGATCAGGAGAAGCTTTCCACAGCTCTTCAGAAACTTGCACAGGAAGACCCTTCCTTCAAAGTTAAAGTAGACGACGAAACAGGTCAGACAATCATCTCCGGTATGGGTGAGCTTCACCTCGAAATTCTGGTGGACAGAATGAAGAGAGAGTTCAAAGTTGAAGCTAACGTAGGTAACCCGCAGGTTGCTTACCGTGAGGCTATCACTAAGTCCGTTTCCGGTGAAGGTAAATACATCAAACAGTCCGGTGGACGCGGTCAGTACGGACACGTTTGTATTGAGCTTCATCCTCTTGAGGCCGGCGCAGGCTTCGAGTTCGAGAACAAGCTCGTGGGCGGTTCTATTCCTAGAGAATACGTTCCTGCTGTACAGAAAGGTATCGAAGAGGCTATGGAGCACGGATGTCTGGCTGGCTACCCTATGGAGAACATCAAAGCTGTTCTTTACGATGGTTCCTACCACGATGTCGACTCCAACGAAATGGCGTTCAAAATCGCTGCTTCTATGGCGTTCAAAGACCTTGCTAAGAAAGCATCCCCTGTTATACTTGAGCCTGTTATGAAGGTTGAAGTTGTTACTCCTGACGATTACACTGGTGACGTTATGGGTGACCTCTCTTCCAGAAGAGGCAAGGTTGAAGGTATGGATGTAAGCGGCGGCGCACAGCTTATTAAGTGTATGGTTCCGCTGAAGGAGATGTTCGGGTACTCAACACAGCTCAGATCGATCACACAGGGTAGAGCAACCTACTCTATGCATTTCGACCACTACGAGCCTGTACCTAACAGCATCGCCGAAGAGATAATGAAAACTTTATAATAAAAATATTAATTTTTAAATTTTTGGAGGACCTATAATGGCCAAGGCAAAATTTGAAAGAAAGAAGCCTCACGTAAACGTGGGCACAATTGGTCACGTAGACCATGGTAAGACAACACTTACAGCAGCAATGACAGCAGTTCTTGCTAAGAAAGGCTACTGTGACGCTGTAGATTTCGCAAACATCGACAAAGCTCCTGAGGAGCGTGAGCGTGGAATTACAATTGCGACATCTCATGTTGAGTACGAATCCGACATTCGTCACTACGCACATGTTGACTGTCCAGGTCACGCTGACTACGTAAAGAACATGATCACCGGTGCAGCTCAGATGGACGGAGCAATTCTTGTTGTATCCGCCTCTGACGGTCCAATGCCTCAGACCCGTGAGCACATCCTGCTTGCCCGTCAGGTAGGCGTACCTTACATCGTAGTATTCATGAACAAATGTGACATGGTAGACGATGAAGAGCTTCTTGAGCTTGTAGAGCTTGAGATCCGCGACCTTCTTTCCGCTTACGAGTTCCCTGGTGATGACACACCTGTTATTCAGGGTTCTGCTCTTAAAGCGCTTGAGGGCGATGCAGCTTGGGAAGAGAAGATAGTAGAGCTTGTTAAAGCTCTTGACGATTTCATTCCAGAGCCAGAGCGTGACATCGATAAGCCATTCATTATGCCTATCGAGGACGTATTCTCTATTTCCGGTCGTGGAACAGTTGTAACTGGTCGTGTAGAGCGTGGAATAGTAAAAGTATCCGAAGAGATCGAGATCGTTGGAATCAAAGACACCGTTAAGACAGTAGTAACCGGAGTAGAGATGTTCCGTAAGCTTCTTGATCAGGGTGAGGCTGGCGACAACGTAGGCGTTCTTCTTCGTGGAATTAAGAAAGATGATGTTGAGCGTGGTCAGGTACTTGCTAAGCCTGGATCTATCACACCTCACAGAAAATTCAAGGCAGAGGCTTACATCCTTACTAAAGAGGAAGGCGGCCGTCATACACCATTCTTCACAGGTTACCGTCCACAGTTCTACTTCAGAACAACCGACGTGACTGGTATCATTACTCTTCCAGAAGGAGTAGAGATGGTAATGCCTGGTGACAACATCTCCTGTGATGTGGAGCTTATCACTCCGATCGCTATGGACGCAGGTCTTCGTTTCGCTATCCGTGAGGGTGGCAGAACAGTTGGCGCCGGTGTTGTTACAGAAATCGCAGAGTAATAGCAATGGAAAATCAGAAAATTAGAATTAAGCTGAAAGCTTTCGATTACAGAATACTGGACAAAGCTGTGAAAGACATAGTCAACACAGCGAAACGTACAGGTGCAGAGGTGGTAGGTCCTATCCCTCTGCCAACCCGTATCGAGAAGTTTACAGTTCTCAGGTCTCCACACGTTAACAAAAAGGCTAGAGATCAGTTTGAAGTAAGGACTCATAAAAGGC
>JAOZIG010000161.1 GCA_026014515.1 Candidatus Bathyarchaeota archaeon
TCGTACTTTTACATCTTTGACTAGGTAGTACTTTGGTTTTCCCGATTTTGGATAATTTACTTCAACGCGATACTTTCCCTTAGCCAACCTTTCCACCCCTTTCACTAAAAGGGGACCCCCCTACTCATAAATATTACCTAAATGGGGGTCGCCCTTTAGTTGATGCCTTCCCTTTTTGATACTAAAACCATTCCTTTATCCCAGTTTTATGGGATAAATTTATATGAAACTAAACAAAGATGAGACTATACTTTCAATAATGTTTGAAAGATGGGGGAACGGTGTGTGCAGCCATATCAAATCGGTTTAACCGCATCATACATCGCATTAAGCCTAGGCGGCTTCTACTTCATCTACGCCATCAAATACTATCTCAGCAGCCTCATAGCCCTAGCCCTCTTCTCAATGGACACATCAAAACTAAGCCCAGAACACAGAATACACAGGATACTCGCTCAGAAAGACGGAGAGCTTATGCCTATTGGTGATGAGCCATGGGTCTCGATTCATCTGCCTTTCTTTAACGAGTTGAATGTGGCTCGTAGAATACTTGAGGCATGTATGGACATCAACTACACCAACTTTGAGGTGCTTGTAGCTGATGACTCACGGGACACTACTGTAGAGATTCTCAGAGAGCGTGGCTGGAGACACGGTAGCCCCATCATCAAGTTTGTCCACCGTAAAGACCGTAGCGGCTACAAGGGCGGTGCATTGAAGGAGGCAATGAGGTATATGCATCCTCTTGCAGAGTATATCGTGGTTTTTGACGCTGACTTTGTGCCCCCAGCCAATATTCTTCGGCAGTTTATCCACCAATTTAGGCTCCACGAGAAAGATGTGAAGCCTGTCGCAGCTGTACAAGGCTATCAGTTGCATTACTTGAACCGTAATGAGAACTGGATCACAAAGGGTGTTCGTGCCGAGTTCAGTGGCAGCTATATGGTTGAGCGGCTTGCTGAGGAGGTCTATGGGGCTATGAAGATGGTGAGTGGGAGTGTCTTCATGTTCAGGGCTGGGGTGTTACAGAAACTTGGGTGGAATCATAGTATTACTGAGGACTGGGACCTGACGCTAAGGCTCTACTTGGAGGGGTTTAAGGTGGTTTATACACCGCTTATTCAGGCACCCGCCGAGATTCCCACTACTGTTAGACGGGTCATCAGGCAGAGAATGCGGTGGGCTGAGGGGCACACCTATGCTGTCCGGAAGTATTTCTTATCGGTGATACGTAGTGGGAGAATTTCTCTCTCTGAGAAACTGGAGTTTCTCTACTTTGCCCCCTATTATCTTCAGTCCTGTGTATTCATTATAGGTTGTATTGCCTGGGCTGTTGCTCAGTATTATAAGCGGCACCCTGTTTTCTGGACGCCTACCCTTGGCTGGAGCTTGGTTTTGAGTAATTTTTGTGCAATTCCTGTGATGGGGTTGACTGGTGTTTTTCTTGAGGGTGATTTAGCTGAGGATTACAGTGGGGTGTTCAGTTTCATCGCTTTGAGCTATTTCATTATGCCTTATCAGGCGTATGCGGCGTTGAAGGGATTGCTGGAGGCGGAGGAGGGTTATTGGGTGCGGACATTGAAGACTGGTCATGTTACTGATTATTTCCTTGGGGTGAAGTTGCGAGGTTTGATTGAGTGGATTAACAGGCTCAGGACCAAGTTGGAGCTTGAGCTTATTGATGATCTCCCGGTGATTAGGCTTCCTGTTAGGCGTCTTCTCTTGTTCTGTATTGTTTTTCTCTTGTGTTGGCCGTTGCTTGAGTTTGCTTGCGGTGTCTCCACGGGGCAGTGTCTCGTGTATAATCTTGGTTACGTGTTTAGAGGTGTTGTGATTGGGTAGACATTACAGTGTAGCGGAGGGGAACCTCTACATCTACACCACAGGCAGGGACCGGCTCCTAGACTTGGGGGTCTTTCCGAAAGAGTTGAACTTGTTTGAGGCTGAATCTGCTTGGCGGATCAGTCCATGGATTGCTGTCGTTGAGGATGTGCTTCATAAGGCTGCGGAGATGGCTCAGATCATATTACAGTTGAATGATTATGAGCGCATCAGTATCCCTGTACCGGCTCTAGAGCATTACTTCCTTGATGGGGACGAGTACAGTCTGTTAGAGACGATAAGAGAAGTGGGTGTGGAGGCTGCTCCGGTGATTAATCTACCGGATGATGCCCCCTAGGGTTAGTAGTAGCCGTATTTGGTTACGGCTCTTCCGACGGCGTTGTAGCTGGCTCTTGGCTGGTCTTGGTAGACTGTACAGCCTGGTCCAAGCATGAAGCCTCCGCCCTCGCCTGCGTCCTCGATGGCTTTCTTGACGTCAGCTTCCACTTGGTCAATCTTACCTGAACGCATGCTACTGTAGTCTCTGTTGAGTCCACCGCAGATGGCAAAAGTGTCGCCGTAGATTTCCTTGGCTTTGTCTAGCCATGTGTAGTCGTGGGCGTCCCAGTTGATGATGTCAACGGGGTATTTCTTGAACCACCCTGATTCCATTAGGTTCTGGTCTTGTGCGTTGCCCTGTGGTGTGCTGCAGATGTGCATCATCTTGATCTCACAGTCTACAGCTTCTAGGACTTTTTTATCGTAGCCGAGTGCCCATTTTTCCAGCTCTGGTACACTGAACTCTTTCCAGATTCTTCCTCCTCCGCCGATTCCATAGAAGATTCCCTGTATGCCTGTGTCTACGCATGCCTTGGCGAAGTCGATGGTAGTCTCTGTGATAGTTTCCAGTCCCTGTTTTAACGCGTCGGGGTTTTTCCTCATGTCCTCCATGACTCTTTCAGGGGTTCCGACTCCGTTCATCGCCTGTATGATGGGGCTGGGTATGGTGTATATGGTGGGCATGGTGCGTAGGTCGCGTGCCAGTATCTCGTTTGTTCTGACGAACTCGCGTAGTTCTTTCTTTGGATCTAGTACCCAGAGTTTCTCCCAGTCCTTTGTCTCTTTGACAACCGTTGATAGGGTTGGTGCTTCTTCCTCGTTGTCTCTGAAATCGAATTTGCTGCCCCACTGCATTGCCATGAACCTGTAGAAGGGTGTGACTTTGAGTAGGTCCATCTTGTAGTCGAGTTCTCTGATGAGCGCCATGTGTCCTCGGGCTGCTTCTTCTCCGCTGCGTTGGGCTAGTTCCCAGCTGTAATAGTCGAGCCAGTTTACTGCGGGGAAGTGTCCCCAGATGCTCCATGGTACCCTGTCTGGTACATCGCGGCGGACTACCGCCATGATTCTCTCATATCTATCTGATTCCAAATTGTTTCACCCATTATTGGTGGTTAATACTCTATTGAATCTGTCTATCCTCTTCTTCAGGAGGCTTCGAGTTATAGAGATAGGCTGCTATGGCGATGAAGGCTAGCAGTAAAGCGGCTGGAGTGTATCTGCTCCAGTCTGGTGTCTCTGTTTGTGTGGGTGTCTGGGTGGTGGCTTTGATGGTTACTGGTGCGTCGCTGAGTATGTTGATGGTTGTGTTGGTGTCTTGGAGGGTGATGGTTACTGGCGTGGTGAGGTTGTCTTGGTTGATCATGTATGGTCCTCCGGGTTGTGGGTCTGTGATTACCATAATTTGGCGGTGGTAGCTGAGGCTGAGTACTGCTTCTCCGTTTTGGTTGGTTGTTATGGTTTGGGTCTTGTTCCCGGTATGTATGGTTAGTTTTGTTTTGGGTGCTGGCATCTCGTCTATGATGGCTTTTATCAGGTAGACCCTGTTGATGCGGGTATAGCCTTCTTTTACATCTTGGTTTAGCTCTGCGTCTTCTGTGAAGTCTATACTGCCTGTGAGGGTTATGGGTGGCTCGTCGCCGTAGCCTGCTGTTATTGTGATGTTTCCTATGGTTACGTCGTTGCATTGGATTGGTGTGGGTGAGTACATGTTCAGTTCTAGTTCATCGATCTTGGTCTCATGGAGCTGGATGTTTTGGGCGGTGTTTGGCTGCGCCCAGTCTAGTATTAGTTGCTCTGTCTCTGTGTTGTTTGTGTGGAAGTTTATTCCGACTGTGCCGTAGAGACTGATTACTCTGTGTGTTGTGTTTGTGAGGCGTATGTTGAAGTCTCCAAGCCAAGCTGCAAGATAGTCAATCTCCGAGTTATCGATGAATGCCCAGCTATAATCCATGAGGCTTAGATAGTAGAGCTTGGTGTTCTGAGTCTCTATTGCAGAGTCTCCCATTATCTGGACCATGTCTAGGATCGTGTCATGGGCTTCGAGTTTACCATCAGTCACCATGATGTTGGGTGGGTATAGTAGCGTGGTGTTCCGTAGCTTGGTCTCGTAGGGGGTTTGTCCTGATTTACATAGTTGGCTCTGGTTGAAGCTGTTGTGGTATCCTGTGAGGGTGTGGTTGACTTGTACCCGGGCGTTCTCGTAGACTAGTGTGATTCGTTCTATGGTGCATCGTGTTAGGATTGGGTCGAATAGGGACTGTGAACCGAACTCGTTGATAGTGGAGTCTTGTATGGTGCATGTGCTGGTGTCTGTTATTCTGATGAATCCTATTTTGGAGTCGGTTATGTTTAGTTTTGTTTGGTCTGAGGCGCCTATACCGGTCTGGTAGAGATTCTCATCTGTTCCATGTAGCTCTGATCTAGTGAAGAAGATAGATGAATTACCCGATGCCTGAATGCTTCCTATGTCCCCTAGCATAATGGTGCTGTTGATAACCTGTAGAATACTGTTTCCCATTACGCTGCAGTCTCCATCGCTGGATTCAATGAATGTGATGGTAGAGTTGATGATGGTGAGTGATGCATTATCTTCTAGGCTCAGTCCTCCTTCTACGTAATAGTGGGTGTTCTGGATGGTTTGCTGCTGGTTTCCTGTTAGCTGTAGTGTGATAGGTTGGGTTTGTCCATTTGCATAATTGGGTACTGTTAGAAGTAATATTACTAGTAAAGCCTTGATCAGACGTTTCATCTATCTTAGTTTCAAGTTATTCCAAATATAATTGCTGAACCCAACGCTGAGGCATCAAAGTAACCTCTATAAATGATGATCTGAGTGATTCATCCATCCTTTTAGGTGAAAAACACGTGAAATATAGAAAATTTGGTAAACTTGACTGGAAGGTCTCAGCTCTTGGCTTCGGAGCCATGAGGTTGCCAATCATTGGTGGAGACAGCAGCAAGATCGAGGAACCCCACGCTATCAAGATGATCAGGTACGCCATCGACCACGGCGTAAACTACGTTGACACTGCATACCCCTACCATCAGGGACAGAGCGAGTATCTTGTAGGAAAAGCACTCAAAGATGGATACAGGGAGAAGGTCAGGCTAGCCACAAAGATGCCTAGCTGGCTTGTAGAGGAGTACTCTGATTTTGATAAATATCTGAATGAACAGCTTGAGAAACTTGATACTACTCACATCGATTATTATCTGCTCCACGGATTGAACAAGAGCCGCTGGCCAAAACTCAAGGAACTAGGTGTCTTTGAGTGGGCTGAGAAGGCAAAAGCTGATGGACGCATCAAGTATCTGGGCTTCAGCTTCCACGATGACTATGAGTTATTTGAAAAGATACTGGAAGATGCTGATAAGTTCACTTTCTGTCAGATTCAGTACAACTATATGGACACAGAGTACCAAGCAGGAACCAAAGGCTTGAAGTTAGCAGCCTCAAAAGGATTGGCGGTAGTAATCATGGAGCCCATCAAGGGTGGAAAACTAGCGGTAACCCCACCCAAGGACGTACAATCTGTTTGGGATAAGGCTGAGAAGAAGCGTACTCCGGCTGAGTGGGCTCTTCAGTGGGTCTGGAACCACCCTGAGGTATCTGTTGTGCTCAGCGGTATGTCTGAGATGAAGCATGTTGAGGAGAACGTCGAGTATGCTGGTCGCAGTGGACCGAACACATTGACTGATAAGGAGCTTGCGTTGATCAAAGAGGCTAAACAGGCTTACCTGAACCTCGGTTTTGTCGGTTGTACTGCTTGCAGATACTGTATGCCATGTCCGCAGGGTGTGGATATTCCGGGTATCCTAGGGCTCTACAATGAGTACTATATGAGTGGTCAGAGCGACGAGATCAAACAGAAATACTGGACAAAGATCACACCAGAGACCCACAGCAGCAACTGCATTAGCTGTGGAATATGCGAGGGAAAATGCCCACAGGAACTACCCATCAGGAAGTTCATGAGCGAGACCTCTCGTATGTTTACAAAACCTGAATAAAACCGGGGATTTACTCCCCTTTTTCTTTTAACAAGTCCCTTATCTCGCGTAGAGTTATCAGTATCTCGTCATCTAAGCCGGGTCCACGTGGTACTGGGGCTTCTCTGTCTGGCTCTGTGGTTGTGACGTATGGTGTTCTGAACTTGCGTAGCTCGTTGAGGATGAAGTCTCTTACTTCCTCGTAGAACCTTATGCCTTCTAGTTTTTCCTCTGGTCCAGTCTGGTTGCTGCCTGAGTACCCCGCTGTCTCGATGCTGACGCTGCCCAAGCCGAAAATTCTGTCGAATACCCCTGCGTTGCTGCTGATGTTTGTGATGGTCCTAAATGGTACGTGTTTACGGGTTATCGTCAGTATGCCTTTCTTGACGTATATCTCGGGCATGGATTCCCCTGACTCGCTGATGACGCTGTACTCGATGCTGTTGATATAAATGGGTGTCAACACCTCGGCTGGGATTAACCAGAGTAGGTTGCCGATGATCATCCAGTAGCTCATCTTAGGAGCCCAGATATTCATACTGTCTATGGCGCTACCGAACTCGGCGGGGTCAATGAAGTATAGTACGTATAACAGTCCTACTGTTGACGCCATTGTTAAGAACCATATCATGAACGCGATCCCGGCATTCTTGACTAGTACCTTTGTTGTGTACGCCTTGTCTGGTTTGAATATCTTGCCACTCACCACTTTCTCGATGGGGGGCTTGATTACTCTTGATTCTACTTTTCCCATTTCTATTTCCTCCTGTATCTTGGAATCTCTTTGGCCGCTAACTTGGTGAATATGGCGGTACTCTGTTGAGTCATATGTAGCTCCACTTCGTCTGGTCGGAGCTCAAGGTTGTACTCATCTAGTATCGTGTCCAGTGTCTCCCTGCATTCTGCCTCTTTGGGGCACATGGGGCAGAGTTTTCCCGCGTAGTTCTCATGTCGGTACCAGACTACTACCCCCTCTGATTCTGTGTAGATTATGAAGACCTGTGCGTTTGCCTGATAATCAAAGCCTATTAACAATCCTTTGTAGTCTTGGAGGCTTTCCACGTCTAGTCTATGGCTTTTTGCTTGGTCTTTGAGGGCTTTTGTTATTTTTTCGCGGGCTCTGTTGAGCACTCTTGAGGTGTATGCTGGTGTCCAGTCTGGGTTTTCGTCTGCGATCTCGCTTGTTGTTTTTCCTTTATGGAACTCTTGCCATACTTGTTGTTCGTGGTTGGAGAGCAGGCTCATTTTGATTCCTCTGATACACTCTTGGTATATCTTTACATTTAATTGGTAAAGATTTACTATTAAAGGTTGTGGAGGACAACCCACCACTGCCCTCATTATTTAAGAGCAAGAACCCTGCATACATCTCAATCAGGAGAGGAGCAGCCACGGACTTCGACCTAGACACATATCAACCCATGCCTGTACGCTACGAGCTACGCTATATGATGCTCAAACACATCAAGGAAGGCAAAGACCCGCTACCCGACATACAGGGACGAGAAGAAACAAAAAACGATGTAATCAGGGCAGTGCTAAGCGGAAGCTACCCATACCTCGTAAGCCGAGAAGGCACAGGTAAGACAAGACTAGCTGAAAGCCTAGCAAAGCTACTACCCCCAGTCCCACGAATCAAAGGCTGCCCATACAACTGCGACCCCAAGTGGCCCAAGGAATGGAAGTGTCCAGTCTGTCACGATGAGGAAGACCCTGAAATAGAGTTCATCAGCGGATCAGAGCGATACAGCAGGATTCAAGGAAACGAGTACACGAATGAGGCCAAAATTCTCGGAGTAAAGGATATTCAAGCGATTATTGGCGGTGATAGCCCCACTGATCCCGGCGCATTCATCGGTACTGGTGTCTTGAGGGGAAACCGTGGAGTAGTCTGTGTTGATGAGCTCCCAGCGATCCCAACAAAAGTTCAGGTATTATTCCACCCGATGCTCCAAGAGAACAGGATTGTACTTGAAGAATACAACTGGGTCAGACCCATCGATATATTTTTCGTGGCAACAGGAAACCCAACTGGTTTCAGCCACGTAAACCGCGTCCCAGAGCCACTACTAGACCGTCTCGAACTAATCCACATGGGACTACCAAACGAGTCCGTTGAACGAGAGATCATGTTCAAGGAAGGCTTCAGAGTCGTGGACGACTTTTTCACTCCTCCAGAGAAACCAGTTGATATCAAACCCCTTGATGTGAATGTGGCGAGCTTCAAACGCCAAGCCTTCGCACCATGGTGGATCGTGGAGACCGTGGAGAAAACGGTGCGTTATACTCGTGAGTGTCCAAGCATTGAGCGGGGCAGCAGCATCAGGGGCAGCATCAAGAGCCTCGACCATGTTTACAGTAGCACTGAGCTACAGGGTGAGTCTGTTGCTGATCTTGCCGATGCAGCAGATGGATTGAAGCTAGCACTAAGAGGCAGGATTAGGATCAGGGCTGACCTTATCGGGTTTGATGAGAGCCCAAGCGCCTATATGATAAAGAATAATCAGGTGGTTGAGGATGTCCTCTGGTATGCTGCAAGGGATGTTGGTAAACAGGTTCTCGCCGCACTGGACAATGATCCAGTTACTCTAGCCAAAGAGATCACAGACTACAAAGCTGGATCAGATCTAGCTGATTATCCATCTTTGCAATCTGCTGTTGATTATATGCGAGGCTTAAACCCATGGAGCAAACCAGTGCTAGTCAACGACCTAGAGACACTAATCAGGGAACACCCAGAGGCAGTAGAACCAAACGTCCTCACAGACTATGTTGACAGCGCCGTCGGGCTTCTAGCCCACACGTTACTAGCCTTGAATCATGTCGAGGAATTAGAGACAGACTTCTATCTTCCACGTAGGATGAGCTAGATGCAACCCAGTGCCCACAATCCCTGTACAGACATCGACCAGAGTACACTGGACCTGCTACGGGATGTCGCCAAGATGCAGATGGGCATGGGGCTAGACTATGACTCCCAGTTTATGGAAAAGGCACGTGAGAAAGCCGAGGAAAGATACCGCAAGGCTCAGGACAAAAAGCAACAACTCACTGAACGCATCGAGGACATCAAAAAAGAGCAGATCGATGGCGATGTAAAAGAAGAAGACACCATCGAGGCTGACCTAAGCGACTTAGAACGAGAACTCTCAGAACTAACAAAGGAACAGAAAGGAGTCACCCGGGAAGACTATGATGCTGTACTTGGTGATCTAGAGGAACAGGGGCTGCTTGACGGTAAATCTGAGCGTCCAAAGCTCACAAGCAAAGGCGCAAAACTCATGGGGCAGGGTCTCCTCAACAAGATACTCATCAGCCTAGAACGCAAGGGACTAGGACCACACAAAATAGAAGAACTTGGTGAGGGAAGCTGGACAGGTTCCACAAGCAGACCCTATGAGCCCGGAGACCTCTACCACAGAATAGACATCGAACGAACATTGATGGCGACAGCTGAGCGTGGAGCACCCTTGAATGCCTTATCCCTCCGAGACTTTCACATACTTGAGCCAAGACACAGCACTGAGTTACATTTCGGGATACTTGTTGACCAAAGCGCATCCATGAGAAAGCTAGGCAAGATAGAGGCCGCAAACGAGACCGCTCTAGCCCTATCCGAGTTGATGCGGCTACGGTACCCTGAGGATCGGCTCAGGGTTTTCACTTTTAGCGAGGAGGTAAGAGAAGTTCAGCCCTGGATGATTACAGCGTCCACTGTTGAGATGAAGTTCACTGATATCAGGGCAGCCCTCAGGGTCTATAGGAACCGTGTGGCGTATCTTCCGGGAAACAAGCAGGTTCACTTGATCACTGATTCAGCGCCCAACTTCCTTGATGATGAGTTTGTTGGGTTCCATAAGGCAGCCGAAGCTGTTATCCAAGAGGCTAGGTTGTACAGGCGGGATGGTATTATCCTTAACGTGATTATGCTGGATACTGATGAGAACCTACGGGAACTCGCACAGGCATTAGCTAAAGAGAATCTTGGCCGGGTTGCTTATGTTGATGTTGAGAATTTGGGGGAAGCCCTCGTTGAGGACTACATCTCCTCTAAGAGGGAGCTACTGCGTGGAGGATAGCCCCGTGGCGGTGTTCATCTCCTTCCCCTTTTTATTAGACGCCCCTGCCGCCACGAGCTAAACACACCTTATCACTTGTAATAAAAGGGTTTCAGGAGGATTGATCACGAGACTAAGAATATAGAGAAAATCTGTTTTCATATCATAGAATCATGTTCCATTAAGCCAGCGTCGCTGGACGCCGGTGATGATAACGCATATCCCACTTAATAGACTCACCAACACTCCACAGGAAAATACTGGCTGTACCGGGACCAACACGCTTGAAACGTGAACCCAACCTCTTCACGATATACTCATAATTGTTTCCCTTATCCATGCTGTCAAGCCACTTCTGGAAGCCTCCAAACTCCTTCTTGATACGAAGGAACTCCTCAGCGTTTTGAATGGTTGCCATAATCTTCTGTTTGTTCCGGATGATACCAGCATCAGACTTGAGACGCTCCTGATCCTCCAACCCATAAGCAGCTATCTTCTCGATATCAAAGCCATCAAACGCCTTCTCAAAGTTGGGCCACTTGTTTGCAATCATAACCCAGTTGAGTCCGCCCTCGAAGATGCACCTTGTAAGGTTCTCAAAGTATTGTTTGTCTGTTGTTGGTCGTGTGTCCGTGAAGACCCAATCAGGCATTTCCCGTTCTTCACTCATGGTTGATCCTCTGCTTCTAGGGTTTTTGAAGCTTTTTAGCCTTGAACAACAGAGGATCATTTATGGAGCCACGGCAGGGACCAAAAGAGATCGTATCAGGAAAACACGGTGTAGTGAGCAGCAGCCATCCATGTGTCAGCGAGATAATGATTGATGTACTACGGAAGGGTGGGAACGCGGTGGATGCCGCGGTTGCTGGTAGCCTAGCTGGACCCGTCTATGAGCCCCACATGACCACAATAAGCGGTACCGTGAGCTTCCTCTACTGGGACGCAGCATCTGAGAAAAGCTACTTCATGGACGCCTCACCCATTCTCCCAGATGAATTAGCACCATTCTGTCCACACCCATATGCACCTACTACAGCAGCGGCGATCCCTGGGTCCTCTGCTGGTCTAAAGTCTATGCTTGAACGATTTGGCTCAAAGAAGTGGAGTGAACTCACACAACCTGCGATAAAGGCGGCACGTGAAGGTCACACTGTTACTAGTTGGGAGTATGCCTTGCTTTATGGTGGAACCGGGGGAAGGTCAAACACCCTTGAGGGACGAACTTTTTTCCCCAGCGGCAGACAACATTATGCTCCTGATGGGTTTCAGGTACCTGTCGGTGAGCTTTGGAGACGCCCAGACTTAGCTAAGACGCTTGAAGCATCGGTAGTTGAAGGTCCAGACTACTTCCTAAGCGGAGAATGGGCGAAGCGGTTGGTTGGGGAGGCTAACAGTCTCGGCTGGATGATCACCATTGATGATGTGGCTGGCTATACGCCCATTTGGGTTGATCCTACAAAGACCCGGTACAAGGGGGACGAGATCATTGGTATTCCTCCGCCTCAACGTGGAGGCTTCTATACCGGTTTTCTCTTCGGCGTCATGGAGCATTTCAACCTAGATCATTATACTGAGTCCGCTGAGGCTCTTGCCTTGATGGCTTGGGTGCTTAGACGAGCCCACTATGACCGTAACCTCATCCACGACCCAGACTATTATGAGACCCCCATTGATACCCTACTCAGCGACAGCTACCATACGGTAATCGCGGAACTCTGGAAACACAGTAGACCCCAAAGAGACCTCACAGGGTACCTTGAACGTACCCACAGTAAATCTGCCCAAAGAGGTTCTCTTCCCTCAACAGGGCATGTTCCCCATGATAGCTGCGAGTTAAGCATCGTGGATGCTGAGGGTAACTGGGTTCAGATGATGGAAACAAGCGGAGGAGGAATACCTGGAGTAGTTGTTGACGGTGTACCCGGTAGCGGCATCGGTTGGGAGAGATATGCCTTGGTTGAACCCGGTGGAAGGACACAACATGCCATAGCAAACACGATGGTTACGCGTGATGGGGTGCCATGGATGTGTCTCGGTAGCCCTGGAGACTGTATTTTTACTGTTCCACAGGTTCTATACAGTATACTTGAGCATGGCTGGGATCACTATGCTGCTATTGATGCCCCCCGGTTCTGGCCTATTAGGGACGACTGGACCCTAGAAGTAGAAAACAGAATCAGCTCTAAGGTTGTCAGTGACCTAAAACAGATGGGTATAATGCCCAGACCCCTCGGGGAGTATCATTGGGCTATGGGTAGTATGCAGACTGTGTGGCGAGAGGGTGACTTGTTGAGGGGTACGGCTGATCCAAGACGTCTTGGTGTAGCTCTAGGCTACTAGTGTCTGTGGATGGCGATTATATCGCTGAGGAGTCCGTGGGCTGTGCCTAGTCCACCTGCTCCTCCGCCGATGACTGTTACCTCTTCGAGTCCATCAGTCATCACTGTTATGGCGTTCAGTGTTCCATTCACGTTAGCCAGAGGATCTGACAACGGTAGCCAAGTTGGAGCTACCTTAGCTTTCACAACCCCGTCCTCCATGTATGCCTCAGCGATGAGCTTGATCCGCTTTTCCTCGGCCTTTGCTGCCTCAACATCCTCCATGGTGATGCCTGTGATCCCTGTTCTTTCAACATCACTTGACCTCAAATCGCCTCCCAGTACAACGTTACCTAGAATCATGATCTTTGCTACAGCATCCCAGCCATCCACATCAGCGGTTGGGTCCGCCTCCGCGTATCCGAGACGTTGAGCCTCCACTAGAGCATCCTCATAGGGTCTGCCTTGCTCCATCTCGGCTAGAATATAGTTCGTAGTACCATTGATGATGCCTTTGACGCTTGTAATCTTGTGCCCCGCTAGGCTCTCAGTCGAGAAGTTTATCGCCGGTGTACCGCTGAGAACAGTGGACTCGATCCTGAACTGGACTCCATTCTCAAGTGCCAGCTTTTGAAGCTCATTGTATGCAAGAGCTGCTGGGCCTTTGTTGCTTGTGACAACATGTTTTCCCTTGCTTAGGGCTGCCTTGACGTAGCTTAGTGTTGGTTCGCCTGTCTTGATGTTGGTTATTGTGGCTTCTGCTATGATCTGGGCGTTTGTCTCAGTGATGATCTCCATGCTGCTCAAGCCTTTGATACCTTTTGGGTAGGATTCGAGGTTTCCTGTCTCGTTAAAGACCTCAAGCAGTTCTTCCAAGTCGAGTCCTTCTGAGTCGTATATGCTGCCTTTGCTGCGTCCACTGATGGCTACCAGTTTTGCGTCAAGTCCATAGCGTTCCTTGAGCCAGTCATGTTTGTCTCTGATGGTCTCTGCTAGGCTTTTTCCTACTGCGCCGAAGCCGATCAAGGCGATGTTGGTCATTTCTCTCATTGGTGGCGGAGGGTCTCTATAATAGGTATTGTCTCTTTTTTTTGGTAGGCTTGTTTATAAGAAGAGGAGGGGTGCAGCCTCAACTTAGGGGGCTCCCGCAAGCGGTCAGCCCATACCTAGTGTGGAGACTGCTAAGTTCCTCAAAAAAATCTATTTCTGGTGATATTTAAGATTTATAGTTTTTAATGTATATAATGTTCTATATATTTTTGTTAAGAGTTATTATTTCCATCAAATAATATGGGACACTGTTCCACATATTATTACATGTAAATAGAACAAGCATAATGTAATAACGAGTACAGAGTAAGGTTTGTATAAAGGTCCGCCTAAATCAATGTTGAAGCAAATGGTATACTGTACAAAATGCGGAACAGAAAACGATGAAGACGCACAGGAATGCAAAAACTGCGGAGCAGCCCTAAAACCATCCAACTACAGTTACAGGCGAAGCGACTGGGACATGGACCGCGACTGGTTTAGGGGAAGACGGTATAACTGGTCCGTACTATTCGGGTTATTCCTCATAATCATGGGGGCATCAAGCCTACTGGAGGATATATTCTGGTGGATGAGCTTTGATTTCCTCTGGCCAGTGTTCATAATGGCTATCGGTGTGCTCATCGTGACAAACTCGATGAAACGATAACCCCATTACCCTGTTTCTTGTTGCCTAATACGCTCATAAAGCACAATACTAGCAGCAACGCTCACATTCAATGAATCAAGCTTTCCCTTCATCGGAATACTGACAACGCTATCACATTTTCCCAGCAGGGTAGGGTTGATTCCCCTGTCCTCGCCGCCGAGAACAATAGCTACTGCCCCGTTTAGCTTCTCCTCATAATAGGGCTTGGTGCCAGATGCGTCTACACCGATTACCCTGAGTCCCTCGTCCTGCATCTGTTTGATGGCTGGGTAGAGGTTGGTCTGCCAGACAGGCACATTGAGGCTTGCACCCATGCTTACCCTGTGAACCGTGTTGTTTACCTCGGCTGAGCCCTTCTTGGGGATCAATATGCCGTCTACTCCTGCGCCTTCACTGGTCCTGATGATGGCTCCTAGGTTATGGGGGTCTTGAACCTGATCAAGGATCAACACGCATACTTCCTTGCCTGTTTCTTGGAGTACCTTGCTTAGGCTCCAGTTCACGTTGGTCTGGGCATAGCCTATGACTCCCTGATGGTTGCCTGTTGTGCTGAGGCGCTCCATCTGTTTGCGTTTGATTAGCTCTACTTTGACGCCTTTCTTGCGGGCGAGGTCTGTGATCTGTTTGATCTTTGCGTCATCATCGTGTCCGTATTCGAGTTTTATGCTTAGTACTAGTCCTTGTTTGAGGGCCTCGTAGACTGGGTTGCGTCCTTCAAGCTGTATCATGGTTTCTCAACCATGAAATAATATGCTTGGTTTTAAATGGTGTATATTATAGCTCCTTGGCTAGCACATAGTATCGGCTTCTTTCCCCGGTTATACCGTCCAGTTCAACGCCAAATGCTTGCTTGTAGCCTCGTTTCATACAGATACTCATGGCTGCAGGGTGATCAGCGTAATAGACGATACTATCATAGCCTTTCTCTCGCACCATGTCCTCAAAGTAATTGAAGAACGCTGAGCCATATCCCCTGCCCCTGTAGGTGTCAGCTAGCCAAATCTCGTGAAGCTCGATAAAGTCCCCCTCGATACCTAGCTCATCCTCAAGAATGTGCCTGTCGTCTTGTTCTCTTGGTTCCCCGTTTGGGTGTTGCTTTGTGTTGCTTGCGTGCCAGATGGTGTGTCCCACGAGTTCCCCGTCTTCTCTCCACATGATTAATCGCTCAGATTTCTCTTTGATCAAGCGTTCCTCGGTCTCGCCTAGGGTGAGTCCTAGGTTTTCTAGGTGTGTTCTGAGTTCTTCGATGTTTCCGCCGTGGGTGAATGTTACCATCTTGATCACCCTATCATATAGCTCAGTGTTTTAGGGGTGTCGGTGGGATACGTTTTAAACCGGGCTAGTTGATGTTTGTATGATCGCGTTGTCAGAGGGAAGCATGAAACAGATGGCTGAGCTCCTCAGAAAAGGAGCAACTATGCTCAGCGAGTCCTGCCCAGAGTGTAACACACCATTGTTCAAGCTTCAAGATGGAAGCCTCGTCTGCCCCATGTGCAACAAACCAGTAGTAGTGGTCTCAGCTGATGCAGACACAGAGGTGATGGCTCAGCAGGGAAGCATTGACCAGACCCTTCTCAGTAAGGTGAAGGAGATACAGGGTATGCTTGAGACTGAGAAGGACCCAGCCAAGATCAATGTCCTACTTGAGACGTTGATGAAGCTTCTTGATGCCCGTGAGCGAGTAAGAAAAATCGGTTAAAACAGTGTTATAATTAGCACAGCTACAACGATTAAGACTGAGCCGGCTGCCACACGTTTTGTAATCTTCTCAGAGTCACGTAGCAGTATTGCACTCAAAATCAAGCCAAACAATGGATTGGCTCCGATGATAGCCGAGGTGACGCTCACTGACCCCATCTGGGTAGCAGTAAACATACCGATCCACGCTGTGCTTGTCGCTATTCCTCCTCCAATCAGCCATGGGATGGCTTTTTTATTGAGTTTGAACTCCCCGGTGCGTCCCATCAAACGTAGTATCAATGGGTAAGCAATGAGACTGGTTAAGGCGCCTACTACTGCACCGAGAACTGATTCAGGCAAGATATTCAAACCAATCTTACGCACCGCGCTGCTACAGGCATAGAAGAACGCTGAAGCTAATGGTATCACTAGGTCTCGTGCGCTGATTTTTCCGCCTTCCCCTGAGCCACTCATCAAAGCGATACCCGCTACAACAAGCAAAGACCCCAACACAGTAGCGATTGAAACCTTCTCACCTAGGAACAACACTGCTAGGATCAACGCGAAAATCGGGTTAGTGCCTGTGAGGCTGGTGCTGATGGGAACCCCGAGCTTATCTATACTCAGATAATTGAGAGTCCTTCCCAAAATAGCGGCGAAGAGTCCAGCTAATACAAAGTATAGTACCGCTGTCCAGTTGAACTCTGGTGGGTTGAACAATAGTATCGCGCTGAGGATGGTCACCTGTACCCCTGCCACCATCAAGGTGGCTGTTACTGGTGTGCTTTCTTTCATTCCTTTTCTTACCAGCACCGCGTTGAGCCCAAAACTAAAGGCAGCAACCAGTGCATAGACCTCGTAGCGCATACTTGACGCCATCTCGGTGGTATAATCGGATATAAAATCCACTGATCGCTTTTATTCAGAACAGTCTGATAGTATGGTATGCCCATACTCTTGATACGCCACGGGGAAGCCGTAAGCAACGTAGACCCAGAGGTAGGTTCATGGCACGACCCACCCTTAACCCCCAAGGGACGACAACAAGCAACAGCACTAGCCCAACGTCTCCAGAAATCCATTGGCTCAGACTGTAAGCTCTATACAAGCCACAGGAAAAGAGCACTGGAAACAGCGGAAATCATAGCACAGCACATCAACGTTGAGCCAATAATCGAACCAGAGCTGGATGAGTACAGACACGGATTATCACCAACAACTACCATGGAAGAATCTAAGACCTACTGGACAGAGAAATGCGATCCAATTCGAGATTGGAGACCATACAGTTGCGGTGAATCCGTTGAGGAGATATTCAAGCGAGCAGGAGAAGTGATTGAGAAGATTGACCCGGAGTGTGATAATTGGTCTCTTGTGGTCTCCCATTCATATCTCATAGATAAGATCATCAGCTACTGGATCGGCATACCCATTGATACCTTACAGCATTTCGTCTTTAGCACCACAAACACAGGCGCAACACTACTCACCTACAGACAAGGCGACAGGATAATCAAACATATGAACGATACACTACATCTGGGAGAGTCTTTCGAGACAATACTGGACTCAAAATAACTGTAATACCTATCACCGAAAAAAGGATGGGGGGGGGGTAGCCCTATAAACCGAAAAAACAAGCTATTCCACAAAAATATGCCCTAAATTAACTCCTTCTATAACAAATCATATACAAAAATGTAAACGACGAAAAAAGTTACCAGCCTGTTTTTTCACCAATCCGTAACAACGTATACAGCCGTTCACCGTTGAAAACAACCCGAGCAGGATACATTGTATGAACGACACCATCAATAGGCGATTTCACCTCAGCTATCACGCTACCATCTAGGTCTTTGATCAAGCCGATCTTTTCGCCTGTAGACAATATATCACCGTAATCAGCGTGTGCCTCAAATATTCCAGCCTCAGGTGCCATTACTCCTATCCACTCCATGTTAAGGTAACGCTGGTTCACCGGTTTCTCGGGCTCACCGTCCATCATATTGAAGTGTTTCAGCAGGTTTACCGTGCCTCTTACATGGTCTTGTATGAACTCTTCCAGTGGCTGGGTTCTGTACCCGAGACCCGCCTCGCTGATGATGCTGGCTACCCCGTTGGATACCAATGTATGTATCATAGTACCGGGGCTCGTGTGACCAATCTCAGGCGCACCAGGCAAGACATACTCCAACCCGAACACCTTAGCCATAGCCTCAGTGGTCTCATCGATCTCTTCACCGATCCTTAGCTGGATCGTGTGCACAAGATGGCTCTCAGGCAAGTCACCGCCCCTGAAATCCACGTGATAATCCGCCTCTTTGAGTATCTGGTAGTTGGCGTAAGCGATACGCTGGGTTAATCCGCCTTCAGGGTCTCCGGGGAACACTCCGTTGATGCCTACTCCATCGAAGGGGCTGCTTCCTGTACTTCTGAGGTTCAGCCATCTTAGCCTCCACTGGAAGGCCGGCATATTCATAACGGGTATAGTGATAAAGCGTCCACGTAGCTTCTCCGGGTCTATTAGCTGGTAGAGTCTTGAGGCTGCTTCCACTCCACAATACTCTGTTGGGTATAAGCCGCCTGTCACCGCGAATGTGGGGCCATCCTCTACACCATTTACAACTCCCACCGGGACCTTTGCATCCACGAGCAGGTTGTCAACAACGGGAACATACCCGAACTCCTTCTTGCCCTTTGGCACCTTGAATGGGTCAAACGTCATAGAAGGTACCTTGTTTCAACCTGTATATAACGCGCCGGGTGGGATTCGAACCCACGAGAACTGGGTGTTCTATTCGGTCCTGAGCCGAAACCGTTAGACCTGACTCCGGCACCGGCGCGTTATCAAACTATTAGTTTTTTATGATAAAACTGGTGTAACAGAAAAGATGAGCTTTTTGAACACCCAGTTTTACTCGGCTCATCTTGCGGTTTCCCGCATATTGTGTTTTAGATCAAGAGTATATATGCATTAAGTACTGGGAGTGGGACCATAATTGGTACTATGGAATCTCCCGTATGTTTTTCCCTATCTCGTAGACTACATCTCCTTCCCAGATGGAAGGGCTCGTCACCATATGGATCACTCCATCAGTGGGTACCCTGATCTCCTCAAGGGTCTCACCGAACAAGTTCTTGATGACTCCAAGCACCTGATCTTTTTTGACCCGGCCTCCTGCTCTGACGTTGCTGATGAAGAATCCTCCATGTTCCGCGTACAGGTGGTAGGGTTCGTAGGTGTATGCTTTGGGTGGTACAATTGGTTCGCCTTCTATCATGCCCAGTTTCTTCATGACGTTCTTGCATCCACGGATGACTTCTTCAACGATGTCGCTCTGACATCTTCCCATTCCCCCTGCTTCTGTGCCTACTGTCATGGGGAACTTCATCGGGTTCTTTGATGGGCGGGGCTTGCTTTCCCTTATCCATTCCCATCCGAAGGCTCTGCACAGAGATAGGTTTAGTTCATCTTTCTCTTTTTCACCGGTTTGCCTGTACATGGTGCCTGTCATGAGGTCTTCCTCGATGTCGCCGCCGTGGAGGTTGATCCTATAGTCTGCCTGTGCTAGTACTTCTCGGTAGAATGTGGTGGTGACATAGTAGGTGACTTTGGGGTGCCCTGAGCCTCCTCTTGGTATCTCCTCCACGTAGTAGCCTGTGAGGTCTTTGTAGTCTATGGGGTTTCCGTGCATCCATTTACTCTCAAAAGCCAGAGTGTTCACCATGGGCACGATGATAATCTTGCCCTTGATCTGTTCTGGGTCCAGCTCCTTCATGAGGGCTATGGCTCCTGCTGGTCCATTGTACTCTGAGCCATGCTCACCACCATTGATGACAAGAGTAGGACCCTCCCCTTTGCCGTTTATGAGGGTAATGGGAATCTTGTGTTCGCCGGCTGGTCTCTGCATTATCTTGAGGTAGCCATGCACCTTGGTGCCTCGCGGTGCCTCCAAATCTTGTACGCGTAGAATATCAGTCAAAATACATCCACTTTGAATTAACCCTATTCCAATATGGCTTTTATGTCCAGAACAATAGTCAGGGTATGGCAGATAGGCTCAAGGGTAAAACGGTCCTCGTGACTGGTTCAGGCAGAGGGTTTGGTCAGGCGATGGCGGTTGCATTTGCTGCTGAAGGTGCACATGTGGTCTCTACGGCTAGAACCATGTCTGAGCTAAGGAATACCGAGCATTATATTCAGTCTGTTGATGGACGGGTCTCTACTGTTCCCTGTGATCTGTCCCGAGTGGACTCGGTGCAGGAGCTGGTCATACAGTTGGTTGATCTCGGTGGTGTTGATGTTATCGTTAATAACGCGGCTACCAGTCCATGGAAAACCATAGATGATATGACTATTGCAGACTGGAACCTGACCCTAGATGTGAACCTTCGTGCACCCTTCATGCTAGCTCAGGGCCTATACAGGAATATGGCAGACCGAGGTGGAGGAGGCATAATCAACATCAGCAGCGGCTCAGCAACAAGAGGATTCATGGCAGAACTAGCCTACTGTCCAAGCAAATACGGGTTAGAGGGCTTAACCCAGTGTCTCGCCTTGGAGTTAAAGAACTATAATATTGCTGTAAACAGTCTCAACGTGGGTGCTCCACCGGGGTATAAGCTCAAACCCACTGAGCTAACAGAAGAGGAAGCTTTGGAGGTTCCAGAGGAGGTCCGGAGTCGTTATGCTCCCGTTGATTTGATGGTTCAGCATTTCTCAAACGCGTGGGTTTTCCTCGCACAGCAGAAGGCCGATGGTATCACTGGGCAGCGGTTTAGTTCAAGGAAGCTTGCTGAGGAGTTGATGGCCCTTGGTGAGGCTGAGATCATCAAGCGTTACCGTGGTAAATTGTCTGAGTCTGTGTATCAGGGTATTGATTTCCCCGAGAAGGTCAAGTATCAGACCCGTGAGGGTGGATGGAAAGAGATACGGTTCACCTAAGCTCAGACATAATATAGTCTAGCTGCTTCTGGAACCCATTGTCTTCTGCTATGTTTTCCCAGTTTATCTCCATCTCTGAGAGGTTTGCTTTTCCGAGTCCGAGTTTGTCTGCTAGCTCAAACTGGGTTTGATCTCTTGTATCATGGTCTACTACACGAACCGTGCCATAATGCTTCAATAAAGCGACTGAGACCGCGTCAGACGCCACCATATTGTTGCTGGCAGTGATTATACCCGGAGCTACCTCATCCTCTGGCTCTGTACTGTAACCAGTGTTCAGTTTCATGGCGTCAGCGATCACCATGTCTACCTGATACGCGAGGTTGATGTCCATCATCTTCTCATAGAAATATTCACCGTTGTGCAGCCAGTCGCGTTCTTCTGCGTCTATCAAGCCTACTCCTAGTTTGAGGCTGCATGTGAATGTGGCGCTTGTGTGGCTTCTGAGTATGGGTGTGAATATGATTCGCTCTGATTCATAGACTGTTCGTGGTATTCTGAGTCCATTTGGCCACCACTTAACCTCTGTCGGTTCTACTGTTACCCATTCCTCCTCATCAAAATAGGCGATGTTTAGCTCCATGTCTTCTGCCACCTCAATGATGCCTAGGTTTTCCATGGTGGCTCGTGTGGGTAAGCCTCTGGCTCTCCCTGACATGTCGCCTACCATGATGTTTTCTGGGTTGGTGCCTGCCTCGATTAATAGCTCTGCAATGGTGCGTATTGTGTCATAGTGGGTGTCTCGTGGGTAGGGGTCGTCTGTGTTGCAGTTGGGCTTAATGAGAACCATGCCCTTTACGCCCTTTAGCATGGGTTTTACTCCACCTAGCAACTCTACGGCGCGTCTGATGCCTTTCTCACGTTCACTGGTTCTGACAACGGATACTCTGTTTTTCCCGTTAACCTTGTAGGGATCTGGGTGCTGGGGCTTCATTGGCAATTTGGGTGCATGTGGTGGGTTTGCCGCCATCTCCTTGTAGAGCTTGAGGCTGTTCTCCGAGGTGACAATCATGAATAGAATACAGGGATGGGTGATGATATTATTTATGCGAGGCTACCGAGGGGGGGGTACGCCGAAAAAGGTTGGAAGCGGCTTATTTCAATAAAATCAGCCCCAGAACAGACTAGATCACATGCAGTATAGTGACAAAAAGCGTCACGTTAAGCGCTTATTCTACTATTTTCTCGACAAGTGCTCTGATCTCGGCTTGCATGTTCTCAATGGGTTGTGTCGCGTCGACTATCACTAGCTCATCGGCTTCAGCGTAGCTCAGATACTCTGAACGCACCTTTTTCAGATACACGTTCTCCTCAAAGACCGTCTTATCCCGGTCCGAAACCCGTTCCAGACTTTTATCAGGGTCAATATCAAGAAGAATCACCAAGTCGGGCTTCAAAGCATGCTTGTTCAGCTGCTTCATCCAATCCACATCAACGCCTGCGGCTCCTTGATACGCGAGACTACTATGGAGGTATCTGTCGCTAATGACTACTTTTCCCTCTTCAAGCGCCTCTTTGATGGCTTTCCCATGCTCGATACGGTCCGCAGCGAAAAGCAGGGCTTCTGTCTCTGGAGTGAATGATCTGTTTTTTGATCGCATATAGTTCCATAGGAGGTTTCCTATCTGTTCGTGGGTGGGCTCCATGTGGTGCTCCACATCATAGCCTGTCTCTTCAAGGTATTCTGTTAATAGTTTGATCTGGGTTGACTTTCCTCCGCCGTCAACGCCCTCGAAGACTATGAAAAAGCCCCGTCTGCTCATCGCGTCAATTGATGTAGACTGTGGATAAAAATGGTGGGGTTAGAGCTGGAAAAGCTCACGGTCAAAGGTAGTTAGGCTCTCAGCCTTACCATTCTTAATCAAAACCATGTCCTCGACCCTTAGATAATACTCACCCTTATGCCATAACTTGGGCTCCACACAGAAGACCATCCCGTCCACAAGCTCTTGAGTTGAACCCGGTTTGAGCCAAGGGTCCTCGTGGACCTCTATTCCTATCTGGTGCCCCACCATACGGTTTGGAAGCCTCTCCAGCAGCTTGTCCTTGTAGCCTTCACGGTCACAGACTTTCTCAATATGGTCAAATATCTGGTCTACCCGCTGAACCTCGCCACCCATAGCGTCAATGGTCTCGACTACCGCGGTCATTAATGCTGGGTAAGCCTTCTCAATATGCTCATCGGGTTCACCCCAGTAGACACTCCTGCCCCAGTCACTACAGTAACCGTCTAACACGAACCCGATATCAAACGCGATAGCCGTTTTGGGCTCCAGTGTCTGCTCTGGCTCATAGTTGAATACACCCACGGGTTCGCTGCCTGATTTACAGAAACCAGCTGTGGTGGGGAAGCTTACATCAGTTGCTCCGAGACCCCTGCCAAGGTGTTCGATTTTGAGGTTTGTACCCTGTGTGGTGGCTTCCTCGTCTATCTCATCGATGACCTTACCCATGACAGCCTCTGTGAGCTTGGCTACTCGCTTGAGTTTCTCGATCTCATAGCTGTCCTTGATCCTCCGCATCTTGTCCATTAGCCCCTCAGCGCTCTTGAACTTCGCACCACGACTATAGTTGGCGACTGCTAATACTAGGCTACCCCAAGTATACTCACCTATCCCTATGGTCTTCGGGTAACTTAGATCCTCCATAATCTTCTTCACAGTCGGCTTCAAGTCCTCAAACATTCCCAATGGTCTCTGGTCCTCTATCCAACATTCCTTAATCTTACCCGTGTTGCCGAGACCCGCCATAATAATGGGGTCACCCTCTCTTGGCACAAAGACACAGTCCGCTGGATAATTCAAGTCCCTGTGTTTTCTCCACTCCACACTGGTTCCAGTGAGGTACTGGAAGTCTGGGCTCGCCCCATATACTACAAGGTCGAATCCTTTTTCCTCCATCAAGCCTTGTAGTGATTCAAGTCGCTTCCTATAATCAGTCATACCCATAATTTTATGGTACAAGCATTAATCGTTTATGACAAATCACGGTACAAATATTCTCCAGACACCGGTTTTTCAATATAGTATTCAAAATCAAACGCCTCTATTACTCATTTTATCGACTAAAACCCTTTATAGCCGCGGCTCTGAGTAATTCATAGGCGTTTTAGGGTTGACCAAAGTTTACGTTTGTCCATTCTGCGGCGTAGAGAAGCCTAAAAAAGACCAGATAGATTTCCACATAAAATACGGACACAGCGAGGTCTACAACCTCATGAAAGAGGACGTAGAACTCCACGACATAGAGGAGAAACTCGATGAACTCTGCAAACAGAAGAAACTCCTCGAAAAAGAAATCAACTTGATGCAACAGAT